>JAKSBB010001209.1 GCA_022361315.1 Desulfobacterales bacterium | reverse complement strand
TTACCGTGTTCTTCCCGCTTATGGTCATGAAGCATGGGAATCAGCATGAAGACCACATGTATGGACAGCCCCTTGAAATGGGCCAGTGTCAGATCCAGTTCCAGCATGGAGACGGTGGTGACAATGTTCGCGTTCAATGCAGCCGCTTCAAAGGAGTTTGCCATGTTGGCCCCGCCCACGGAATCGAAGACAAGGTCAAACCCTGCCCCGCCTGTATGGGCAGCCACATAGTCGGCCACTTTTTCCGTCCGATAGTTAACAGGTGTGGCGTCATAGCCCTCGATGATACCGGTCTGCTTTCCACCGCTGCAGGTGGCATAGACATCTGCACCGAAATGCTTCGCCAATTGAACGGCAACGTGTCCCACACCACCGGCACCGCCGTGGACCAGTACCTTCTGTCCGTCACGGATGCCGGCCCGCTTCAGGCCTTCATAGGCGGTGATCCCCACCAGCGGCAGCGCTGCCGCTTCTTTCATGGAAAGGCTTTTGGGTTTATGGGCGATCAGCCTGGCATCCACCGGCATGTATTCGGCCAGGGCCCCCTGAAGATCTGCCAGTCCTCCGGCACAACCATAGACTTCATCCCCGGGGGCAAACCCGGTAACGCCCTCGCCAACAGTCTCGATGGTGCCGGAGAAATCCATACCGAGAACGGCGGGCAGATCCGGGGACAGGGGCAGTTCTTCCTGCCCCATCTGGCGGATCATTGTGTCCACCGTGTTGACACTGGTGGCCGCAACCCTCACCAGCACGTGTCCTGCTTCGGCAACCGGCATCTTCATCTCTGTTGATTCAAACCGTGCGTTTTCACCATATTCGTTTAAGATCATCGCTTTCATAATCGTTTAATTCTCCTTATTCGTTTATCTGTCTCTTTTCTATCGTTTTGCAGCAAAGGTTCTTTTTCGTTGACAGGATGCAATATAAAGCGTAGATACATAAACCTCAAGTAGGCACTAATAAATCACGTAGTATCAAAAAGTATACTATTGGAGACAAAAATATGCGTCACGACAGATATACCTGCAACCAGGGATGCCCGGTGGAAGCCACACTCGAACTCATCGGCGGCAAGTGGAAAGGGGTGATTCTCTACCATCTGCTTGAAAAAACATACCGGTTCGGCGAGCTGAAAAAGGTGATGCCCGGAGTCACCCAGCGGATGCTCACCAAACAACTCCGGGAACTGGAGGGAGACGGGATTATCCATCGGAAGGTTTATGCCCAGGTGCCTCCCAAAGTGGAATATTCACTCACCGAAGTGGGAGAAAGTCTTCGGGATGTATTACTGATGATGCGTGACTGGGGACGTACACATTTTGGAATGTGATACCCGCGACAAAAGCCTGTTTGAAAATGACCACTCGGTCATGCTGCTCATCGACCCGGCCACAGGTAGAATCAGAGATGCCAACCAGGCCGCCATCCGGTATTACGGCTGGTCACGGTCCCGGCTGAAGTCAAAAAGAATCTCCGACATCAACTGCCTGCCAAAAAATGAGGTCCACAGGGAGATGAAAGAGGCCAAACAACGCAAACGGAGCCACTTTCTTTTCAAACACCGGCTGGCCTGCGGAGATGTCAGAGATGTGGAAGTCTACAGCGGTCCGATTGTCATCAACGGAGAAGACCTGCTCTACTCCATCGTTCACGACATTACCCGGCGGCGGCTCATCGAAAAACAGCTTGAAGAAAGCCGGAATAAATACCGGGAACTCGTTGAAACCCTTCGCCCCACCACCTATCTTCTGGAAGCGGAAGTCAAAAAACGGACCCTTGAACTGGAGAATATCAACACGGCCCTGAAAGTACTGCTTGAAAAACGGGATGAAGACAAAAAGGAGTTTGAAGAACGGATTTACGCCAACCATGAACTCCTGATAACACCTTTTCTTGAAAAGCTTCGTGCCGGCCTCACCGAAAACTCCCAAAAGGTACTGCTGGACATACTAACGACCAATCTTGGGGAATTGCTCCACCCCTTTTCAAAAAAGCTGTCAGATCCCCTGACAGCCCTGTCCCCCAGAGAAATTCAAGTTGCCAACATGGTCAAAAACGGCATGAGTACCAAAGAAATTGCCGCTGTTCAGAACTGCGCCATCCGTACCGTCACCAACCACCGGGACAATATCCGGAAAAAACTGGGTCTGGTCAATAAAAAGGTCAACCTCAGGTCCTATCTTTCAACCCTGTAAACTCCCTATTCCATATAGGTATTTCTTAGGGGTTAATTCAGTAATTGCAGGTCTTGCGGTTTCTGCCGAATTCCATAGACTGGTAATGATGTCCCACGGGGCACACCGTATCCGGAAACGGACCGTCACAACCGATGGTCCACACCTGCAACCCCAACACCTTACAGCCATTTACCACAGATGACCTCTAACTCCGGCACCCTGAAAAAAACAGACCGTCCCCCAAAAGAGAACTGCCGGCATGCACATGGAATGCATCGGATTCAATCCGAAAACTATACCCCGCTAATCCGGGGGATTGCCCATGATTTGAACAATATCCTCACAGGGATGTTCGGGTGTACGGAACTCATTAGAACCCACAGCAGAAACCCGGAAAAGGTGGAGAAGTACCTGGAAATCCTGACCCACGGCACGGAGATGGCCACGGATCTGGTGGAAACCCTTAAAGGAATATGCCCCCGGACCGGACAGGCCCGGGAGGCCCCCTATGCCCTGCCCGTTCATGAAGTGGTTTCGGAAACCGTCCATTTTCTCAGGCCCACCATCCCCTCATCCATACGGGTGGAACAGGAGATCGTTTCCAAAGCCCTTGTCCTTACCACCCCGGGAAGGATACGGCAGGTGGTGATCAACCTGGTCATCAATGCCTGCCAGGCCATCGAGGCCGAAACTAAGAATCAGGACCAGAACCAGGCGTCCGGTGATGGAAAGGAGACCATCCGCATCTGCCTGACGGATGTCACCCTTCCCGAAGATTCGTCCCCGGCCCTCCGGTCCGGCATCAGCGGGAATGCCGTCAGGCTCGAGGTCAGTGATACCGGACCGGGTATACCGGCCGCCGACCTGGACAGAATTTTTGAACCTTATTTTACCACCAAATCCCCGGGGCGGGGATCAGGGCTCGGGCTTGCGGTGGCAGACAGCGTGGTCAGAGAAAGCAGGGGATGTATTAAAGTACTCAGCCCTCCCGATAACGGAGAGGGGCGGGGCGCATGCTTTCATGTATACTGGCCGGCATCCTCAGTCTGAACCATTTTCCAACCAAGATTACCTTTTGGTAATCCTCCTGTCATATTCAGGTTAAACAGGGATGGTATAAGGGGGTAATGGGAAAAACAACACGCGGCCTCCTTGCCAGGGGCCAGAACAGCCCCCTTGCCAGGGGCAGCGACTCCCAGAGCTTTTGTTCCCTCCCTCCTTAATTGACCGGGCCGTCTGATGACGGCCCGGTTTTTATTTTGCAAAAGATGTCGATTCGCATGGAGTCAGATTACCCCGGGCTGTAAAAGGACCTCAGGGTTTCCACACCTTCTCTTACGGCTGCTGCGGACTCATCCAGGGCTGTTTTTTCATCCTCGGAAAGGTCCAGCTGAATAATTTTCTCCACACCGTTTTTACCCAGAAGTACAGGGACCCCAAGGAAGATGTCGTTATACCCGTATTCCCCACGCAGATATGCGGAAACCGGCACGACCCTTTTTTCGTCCTTGACGATGGCTTCCACCATTTTTGCTGCGGAAGCTCCGGGGGCGTAAAACGCAGACCCCTGTTTGAGCAGGGAGACAATTTCCCCCCCGCCGGTGCGGGTCCTTGCAATCAGAGATTCCAGGGTTTCAGGATCGATGAGTTCATCCACAGGGATGCCGGCAACCCGGGTATACCGGGCCAGAGGCACCATGCTGTCACCATGGCCCCCGAGGACCATGGCCATGACATCCCCGGGCATGACCCCGAGTTTCTCCGCGATAAAGTAACGGAACCGTGTGGCATCCAGCACGCCAGCCATGCCCATCACCCGTTTGAGGGCAAATCCGGACTCCTGGAGAACGGTCATGGCGATAATATCCAAGGGATTGGATACCACGATGACCACGGCATTGGGGGCATATTCCGCAATGGCCTGGGCCGCCTGTTTCGCGATGTTGACGTTGATCTTCATCAGGTCCATGCGGTCCATGCCCGGTTTTCTGGGAATGCCTGCGGTCAGCACCACCACATCCGAATCCGCGATATCTGCATAGTCGTTGGTACCTGAAATATGGACGGAATATTTCCGCATGGGGGCGGCGTGCAGATAGTCTAGGGCTTTGGCCTGGGGAAGTCCCTCCACCACGTCCACCATGACGATATCCGCCAGATTTTTTTCAGCAATATAATATACGGCAGTGGCGCCCACATGACCGGCACCGATAACAGATACTTTATGCATGGCTGGCCTCCTCTATGGTCTGGGTGATCTGGGCGGCGGACCGCTTCAGGATATCCACCTCTTCAGGTGTCAGCTTCGGCTCAATCACCTGGCGGATGCCGGAACTGCCGATAATCGACGGCAGAGACAGGGCCACGCCTTCAAGCCCGAACTGCCCGGAAAGCACCTGGGAAACGGACAACACCCGCCCGGTATCCCGGATGATGGCCTCGGCCAGCTCGGCTGCCACGGCAGACGGTCCATAATAGGCAGATGCACGGCCGGCCATTTCAACGATCAGGTGGCCGGCATTCCTCGTTTTCTCAAGGATTTCCCCCACCTTTTCGTCGGAAAGAAAGTTATCGATGGACATACCGGAGACACAGCAGTAATCCTTGAGCAGTACCATATCATCGGTGTGACGCCCCGCCACCTGGGCAGCCACGTTTTCCATGGAGACCTTGAGTTCATCGGCAATGAGATATCTCAGACGGGTGGCGTCCAGCAGTCCGCCCAGCCCCATGATCTGGGAAGCGGGGAGGCTGCTTTTTTCCGCGAACAGGGTGGTCATGACATCCACAGGTTCCGATACGATGATGACCTTGGTGTCCGGGTTGGTGATTTTCGTGGCATAGGATTCGATGATATCCCGGTTGTTCCGAAAGAGTTCATCCCGTTTCATACCGGGCTGTCGCGCCGAGCCCGCCGTGATAATAACGATCTCCGCATCCAGAAATCCGTTGGGATCACTGGTGCCCCGGATGGTGGTCCGGTACCCCCGGATGGGTGCTGCCTCCATCATATCAAGCGCCTTGCCCTGGGCCAGACCGTCCTGAACATCAAAAAGGGTGACGTGATCCACCCCTTTCTCCGCCAGAAAGAATGCGGTGTTGGCACCCACATTACCACTGCCGATGATTCCTATCATGAAAGCCTCCTTAACGCTAAAAGATTGGTAAAGAAGAAACGTAAAAAGGTCGGGTCAAAAATGCGTACTTAGAAGAAAGAATAATGCCTTGAGCCGTTCCTGTCAAAAACCCTGGTAAAAAATTTTCATATCCGGATTATCCCCCCTGACACATTCCCGCAGAAAGGGGAAAAAGACGATCTCATTTTACAGGGTTGCGACGCGGGGTTACCCCCTTTTTCGGGCAGACGTCTCCCAGCACACACCGGTCGCAATGGGGCCCCACCGGCCGGCAGGTGCCCTGGCCGAAAGCCACCAGGATGCCGTTGACCTCCTTCCAATGCTTTCGCGGCAGTTTTTTTCTCAGGGCCTTTTCCGTCTCCAGGGGATTCTTGGTGCGGACGTATCCCCAGATATTCATGATCCGGTGAACGTGGGTGTCCACACAGATGGCATCCTTGTCAAAGGCCACCGCCCTGACGAGATTGGCGGTTTTCCGCCCCACCCCCGGCAAGGTAACAAGATCGTCAATGGTATCGGGCACCTGCCCGTCAAAGACAGCCAGCGCCGCCGGCAATTTGGCCAGATATCCCGCCTTGGACTTATAGAACCCCACGGGAAAGATCAGGTCACGGATACGGTCTTCGGCCAGGCCGGCAAGGCTTTCGGCGTCCGGCGCCTCCCGGAACAGCTTTTCAACGGCTGCAGCCGTCACCTCATCCTTTGTCCGGGCCGAAAGAATGGTTGCCACCAGCACCTTGAAGGGCGACCGGGTCTGTACGGAAATCAGATCCACCACAGGCACCTGATAGGTTTTTACCTCCTGCCTCAACACACTCAAAAACGCCGAAATATCAATTGCCATGATCTTAGAAACCCTTGCGAATGTTCAACATCACACTTTTTTACCCCCATTCAGAAAGCCGCACAAGAGAAAACCAATATATAAGCATTCGACATCATAACCAGATTATGTGGTAATATAGCAGTATCACAGAAGAACACTGCCATGTCTGATAAAAGAGGTAAAAAAAATGAATACTCCCCCGCCCCGATTTTTTACCCTGCCGGACCGGGTGAAGCTAAAGAAACTGAACAACCGGCTCGGATCTTCTGGCCTTGTGCTGGCCGGAAGTGAACTTAAAAATGTTCGGGAAGGCGTCGTCCTTGACAGTTTTGAAGATGACCTGAGAAAGGAAAACGCAATCCTGATTCAAACCGGAGAGACCCTGACCTTGATACCCGGCAATGCGGATCTAATCCGGTCAAACTGCCTCCGGGGAGAATTTCGCTTTCCCGATACGCTGGCAGAGGGACCTATGCGAACCCTTCTGGAAAACCTTGTTCCCCTGAGAGCCGTGCTCCCCAAAGGAGAGGTCCTTGTGACTACAGATACCCTCCGGCTGCTGGACCATGAGGATACAACCTGCTGTCATGTGGACTATGTCACCCTGAAAAACGACAACGGCACCTGGTCATGGCTGAAAACCCGTCCCATGAAAGGATATGAAGACAGCTATTTGGTGCTGGCTGAGCTTCTTGCAGATATGGCAGCGGAGACTTCCGCTCTGTCCGACGCCTTAAAATTGCCGGTGTCAGGCTATGTGGCCAAACCTAAAATCAGTCTGAATCCGGATGATCCGGCCAAGAAAAGCCTGTGCACCATCGTTTCCACCTTTATCGGGGTGGCCCGTCAAAACGAAGCCGGAATCATCGCCGACCATGACACGGAGTTCCTCCACGATTACCGGGTCAGCCTGCGTAAAGTCCGTTCGGTGCTGTCCCTTTTCAAAGGTGTTTTTGATAAAGCAACCCATGCCCG
>JAKSBB010000040.1 GCA_022361315.1 Desulfobacterales bacterium | reverse complement strand
GTAGGTGTGCGTGCCCTGTCCGGGGGGATGCTCCGGACAGGGTGCCTTCTTAATGGAGGTTATTGGGTCAGTCCGTATTTTTTGAGAATGGCCTGATAGGCGCCGTTGGCCTTGATTGCCGCCAGGGCCTTGTTGAATGCTTCCAGCGTGGCTATGGCACCGGCATCGTTTTTATTGACCATCAGGCGAAGGTCTGTTGCGGTATTGGGTTTGGCCAGGGTTTTGAATTTATCCGCCTCCTCAGGGAATATGGATTTGATGAGCTGCCGGCCAACGAGTTCATCCACCGGGAAAAGGTCCACACGGCCCGCCTGAAGTTTTTTTATGCTGGCGGTTTCTTTGGGATTGTAATCCATGTCCAGTCCGGCCGCTTTGAAGGTTTCTTCATAATGATAGCCGATGGTCCCGCCGATTTTATAGGATTTAAGGTCTGTCAGTGTCTGCCATTCGACCCCGTTCAATCTATCTCCGTAATAGAAGAACATCTCACGTGAAGCCATTACCGTATCTGAAAATGCAAATTTCGCCTTTCTTTCTTCGGTGATGACATAAGGAAAGGCGGCAAATGCTTTTCCATTGCCCACCATGCTTTCGCAACGTTTCCAGGGATAAAATTTTACATCCGGGCGTTTTCCCATCTCGTTGAAGACCGCTGTCACAATCTCGGTGAAAACCCCTTTGCCATCCATGGATGAAGACGTATAAGGCGCCCATTCGCCTGTGGTGAGGGTCAATGTCTGTGCAAAGCTTGGCATCGCTGCCGTCATTATCATTACAATGGCCAGTACTATCGCTTTTTTTATCATTGTCTCTTTTTCCTCAATTCGGTTTATTTGGTATCTATATTCTTTATACATGTCCGTAATAATCCCGGTGGGCCACCACTGAATAGGCATAATCCAGAAGGGTTCCCCAGGAGTACACCGGAAGATCCACAGCCTGCTGCACCGCCCGGGCAAAGGGCTGCATACCGGTACATTCCAGCATCAGGGCACCGATATCCGGATGTTTGCTTACAAACTCCCGGCAGATTTTCACCATGTCCGTTTCCGCCTTGTCGTAGTCGATTTTCGGAACCTCCGGCCGGCGTTCGTGGTCCCAGAGGTTATCAAATTCCGGGCAGCCGTATTCGGCCTGGGCACCGGCCACATGGAAGCGGCTCTCAAGGTCGATGCCCACCCGGGTCAGGTGGGTGTCCGTCAAAAACCGTTTCTGGGCACAGACAATGCCCACAGATCTTTCAGGACTGATGGTCTGCTGGATAAAGGGGACCTGGAGGAGGCTGGACATGAACACCGGTACATCCACATGGGCGGCCACATCCTTCTGGAACCAGGCAAAGTAGCCGCACTCGGCGGCAATGGCACGGCACCCCATACGTTCCAGTTTTTTCGCCGCTTTGAGGATGGGATCCAGGCAGGGGGTCTTATCCTGCTCCCAGACCAGGGTGTAATTATCCACCCCTTCTGCGATTTCATACTGGACCGGATAGGGAAAGGCCGATGCATTTCTCACATCTCCGGGAAATCCCGGATACGCATCGTCCAGGACCATTATTCCTAAGCCCATACCGTAACAGACATGGTTTTTGCGGGTGACGGCATGGGTGATGTTCCTGTCTCGGTTTTGATAAATCACAGTAATGTCTCCTCATTTTGGGTTATATAGGTATCAATTTGTGTCAAGATCGTTTCGGGTACGCCCCTGGCCTTCATGAATCCGGTAAGCTTATCTGCTACATCGGTATCAAGATCCGGCGGATTATATTCCATCAGCATCTGACGGAGCCGGGTGCTGATATTCCGGTAATATAAATCCAGGGCCATACCCCGGTCAATATTTCCCCGCACACCGATACCGGGCGTCCAGGAATCTGTCCTGCATTTTTTCAGGGTGTCGGTACTGGTGAGAAAATGCCCCCCTGGACCCACCTCTTTCACCAGGTCGATATTCAGTGTATCATCGTTGACTTCAAGGGCCTTCAGATAATAGTCCACCATGTCCATGATTTCCACATCGGTGATCCACTTTTCGTAAGACACGGCCGCATAACTGTCCATGACCCCTGCGGCATGTACAATGAGATCCACCTTATTTTCGCAGGCCGTCAGCATGGACAGCATGCTTTCGTATCCGCTCTGGGGAGAAACGCAGAGGGCATCGGTATTGCACCCCCCGCAGCGGCTGGGCAGGTTCAGCATCCGGGCAAGTTTCGCCGTATATTTTGCCTGGAGGGCGTATGCCGGGGAGCCGATGGAAATATTGGCCGTTGTCATATCCGCCCCGAAACATTGGAGGCCGAAGATGACGGGCACGCCGGGACGGGCCATCTGGGCCACGGCAATGGCAGCCAGGGCTTCCGCCGTGGCCAGGCCGATATTGCCCGCAAGATCAATAGGGCCTGTGGTGCCGGCGGCAGGACCCGGTGAAATGATCAGGGGCTGTTTATACCGGGCGGATACGAGAATTGATCCCAATGCGGTTTCATCCAGCACCAGGGGGCTGATGGTGGAAATGATGGTGAGGATACGATGGGCGTTCTCCAATTTCTCTTTTCCCCCGGCCAGGATGGCGGCCATCTCCATGATCTCTTCCATTTGGTGCTCCGGGCCCGGGGTGCCCATCAGGCATTTATCGGAAGTCCGCATGGCGGCGTAGAGCATAATGAGATGACTGCGTTCTGCTGGGATCTCGGCGGGTTGCACCAGGATTCCCCCGTTTATGGAAAAATGGTCACACTGGTGCACCAGCTTGGCAAACCGGACATAGTCCAGAAGGGTGGCCGGCCGGGAAGTCCCCATTTCATACACCGTTGGGCAGCCGTAGCTGGAAACGAACCGATTGTTACCCTCCCCGATACGGGTATGAAAGGCGGGGTTGGCTGCCCGGAGGGTAAATGCGGAAGGAGCCCGGTCAATACACCGGCAGATCTGGTCACGGGTGAAAAAGGCACGTTCCC
>JAKSBB010000767.1 GCA_022361315.1 Desulfobacterales bacterium | reverse complement strand
TTAGTTTTTAGTAATTGCAACACTAAAAGAGAGGGTTTATGCCTAAAATTAAAACCAGCCGTGCGGCTGCAAAGCGGTTTAAGAAAACCGGCTCCGGAAAATACAAATTCCGTAAATCACATGCCAGTCACATTCTGACCAAGAAGACCACCAAGCGGAAACGCGGCTTCCGTCAGGATCAGATCATCGACGCAAGTGATATGAAAGAAGTAAGACGTCTGCTGCCCAACGGCTAAGACCGTCCCGCCGGTTATTCCGGCAATTTTAAAAAAACTTAATTCATCCCCCGGTCACGGGCCACGGCCACGGAAGCCGGCAAGTTTGTAAAAAGGAGTGAAGAGACATGAGAGTAAAAAGAGGTTTTAAGGCAAGAAGACGCCGCAATAAAGTATTGGCGCTTGCAAAAGGTTTTAGAGGCGGCAGGAGCAAACTTTTCAGAACCGCTGCAGATGCGGTTGATAAATCCCTGATGTACGCCTACCGGGACAGACGTGCCCGGAAAAGAGATTTCAGAAAACTTTGGATCGTCCGCATCAACGCCGGCGCACGCATGAATGGCCTGTCCTACTCCCGTTTCATGCACGGCCTGAAACTGGCCGGGTGCGAACTGGACCGTAAGGTGCTGGCAGATCTTGCTGTATCCGATCCTGCAGGATTCTCCCAGCTGGCATCCCAGGCGGCTGCCAAGCCCAACTAAGTCGACCACACGTGGGGGGTAAGTTGCATACCACTATTGCAGATATTGAAAAAGAGGCCCTTGACCAGATTTCAGCGGCAGATTCCAAAGATGCCCTGGAAGAGGTGTCCATTCGTTATCTCGGGCGAAAAGGGGTGTTGACCGGTTTTTTGCGGAACATCTCTTCACTTCCCGTAGATGAACGCCCGGCTGCGGGCAAGAATGCCAACCTGCTCAAGGTGAAAATAGAGAAATTGATCCGTGAGGCAGAAGCGGGACTCACATCGGCAGATGCCGGTGCCTCTGCCGGCATTGACGTGACCCTGCCGGGCCGCCCGGCGGTCCGGGGTGCGCTCCATCCCATCCCCCAGGTGCTGGATGAGATCTGCGGTATATTTATGCGGTTGGGGTTTGATATTGCCGAAGGGCCTGAAGTGGAAACAGATTACTATAACTTTGAGGCCCTCAATATTCCCAAATATCATCCCGCCAGGGATATGCAGGATACCTTCTACGTGTCCGACAATATTGTATTGAGAACCCACACCTCGGGATCACAGCCCCGGGTGATGGAAAAAACCGAGCCTCCGGTGAGAATTATCTCACCGGGCAAGGTGTTCCGCTGTGACTCCGACCTCACCCATACCCCCATGTTTCACCAGGTGGAAGGGTTGATGGTGGATGAAAATATCTCCTTCGGAGACCTCAAAGGGGTGCTCACTACCTTTATCCATCAGTTTTTTGATACCGATACCTCTTTGCGGTTCCGCCCCAGCTTCTTTCCCTTTACCGAGCCCAGTGCGGAAGTGGATATCCGCTGCGTCATGTGCAAGGGCGAAGGGTGCCGGGTCTGTTCAAAAACAGGCTGGCTGGAAGTGCTGGGCTCCGGGATGGTGCATCCCGCCGTATTTGAAAATGTGGGCTATGATACGGATAAGTATACCGGGTTTGCCTTTGGCGTGGGCATTGAACGAATGGCCATGCTCAAATACGGTATTGATGATATCAGAAAATATTTCGAAAACGATGTGCGTTTCTTAGGGCAGTTTTAATATGAAAGTCAGTTTAAGCTGGTTACGCGACTATATTCCCGTTGACCTGGATCCCCAGGAGATGTCTGACAGGCTCACCATGGCCGGTCTTGAAGTGGATGCTGTTGAAAATCTTTACGACTACCTGGACAAGGTGGTTGTGGGACGGGTGGAGGAAACCCGGCAGCACCCC
>JAKSBB010000064.1 GCA_022361315.1 Desulfobacterales bacterium | reverse complement strand
GAACAGGTTTTTTTCCTGGTAGCCGATTTTTTTCCCGGCCAGATCATCGGCGGAATTAATATTCTCAGGATTTGTGGTGGAGACCACCAGCAGCCGGCGGGTGGTGATATATATGTCCGAGAAGTTGAAATTGGCCTCGCGGGATTTATGAACCGCACTGGTACTGAGTCCGTCGATTTTTTTGCTGGCTGCCTTTTCAAGCATCTGTTTCCAGCTGCCGGTGACCAGCTGAAAATTAGCTCCTGTGGCGGCATTGACCAGATTTAAAACATCCCGGTCATATCCGCTGATGCTACCGTCTTCATTTTTGATGATATAGGGAGACCATCCGTCATCGGACCCCAGGGTGATGACCGGATGGGATCGCAGCCATGCCGTTTCTTCCGCTGTTAGCTCCACTGACGGTACAGAAGCCCGTGCCGCTGCGCACAGGCATAGAATGACAAGGACGAGGCATGACTTCATCAAATCGTTCACAGGATTCTCCCAGGGTTCACCCGTTGGTCGCGTATGGGTTGTGAGGGTGGTTCGTTGCGATAATTTTATACCAAACGGATCACGATGTCACCTGTTGGATCGGAATTTCTTGCGATTCGGGGAAGATGATTTGCTACCGGGCTGTACCGGTATGGTGTCCTTCAGACCTGGTTTTGGCTTTGCTCTTTCTCTTTTTCCCGCTTCATCCGCTGGTACCACTTCTTGTCGCCGTAGAGTTCATCGTTGCAGTCCGGGCAAAGCCCATGGCTGAAGGTGGCTTCGGTATTCTTCTGGAGATAGGATTCCACCCGGTTCCAATACCCTTTGTCGTCCCGGATCTTTTTGCAGCTCACGCAGATGGGCAAAAGGCCGGTGAGCTTCTTTACTTTGGCCAGGGCCGCTTCCAGTGCCCGCATGGTAACGCTGAGCTGGATATGGGTTCTGATCCGCGCCTTTACGGCAGAGGGAGTAAAGGGCTTGGTCACATAATCCACGCCCCCCATGTCAAAGGCCTTGGCCTTGTCCATGGCTTCGGAAATTGCCGTTACAAATATGACGGGGATATGCTGGGTTGCCTCATTTTCCTTCAGATGTTTGCAGACCTCATACCCGTCCATATCGGGCATGATGATGTCCATGAGAATGAGGTCCGGCGGATTCGGGCCGACAGCCGCTTTCAGGGCTTTGGGACCGGATTTGGCAGCGATGATCTGATAATCCTGATGAAGGAGCTCTGTGAGTATCTGAATATTTAATTTATCATCATCAACTATAAGAATACGATAGGGTTTATCCATTTAAGACCTCCGGCCGTTTGAATGCCCCGGCCACCAGGCAGAGAGGTTATGATTATTTCGAACGTAGGGGCATTCTACCCGGATTCGTTGTGAAGGTCCATAAAAAAGATGGGTAAAAAAAGTGGAACTCTTTTCATAAATCAAATCGCCGGGAAAAATCGTACCGTGCCGGGCTTGTTTTTTTACGCGAAGAGAGTTATGGTACCGGGATATTTCATTGTTAAACAGATGTTCAATTTAATTCGGCCAAACCTATTGCAGGAAAGTTGCAAGAAAGGGACGGAAAGCCACAGGGTCTCAGGTCTGAGACAGCCTGGCTGCGCAAAACGTGCTCACGGAGGATAAGATGAAGCGGAACGTGGTAATGCGGACATTGGTAATATTGGTGGTAAGTGTGCTCATGGGGATGGGAAGCCTGGTATGGGCCAGCCCCCTGGTGGTTGATGTGACTGGTGCGACGGAAGGATCTATTCCGGGGGGCACTCAGGTGAACGATCTGCTGGGAAGAGGTATCAGCGCTGACGGCTGGTACGGGGCAAACCTGGCTCTTGAACAGGACGCGCTGGTTACCTTTGAGTTCATCGGTGAGGAAGCCGGGTGGAATAATTATTTTGAGGCGGATGCCGATAATGACGACAGCTGGTCCACGCTGTTTACCAATAACGGGAGTGACTGGGGATCTTCCTATTCAACGATATTTGATGCAGATGCCTTCAATTTCAGATTCGCAGCCCGTGCTGGCGGGAACGGCTATGCGTATAATGGTTCAAACCCCAATGATGCCGGTGATCAGACCAACGAACCCAACTTTTTTATTACGGAATTTACCCAGAGCATCGCCCTGGGTGAGAGTTCCTGGCTCGATACCGATACGCTCGAAGCAGGTATTTATCTCTGGTTTGATGATGGTGGGGCCGGTCAGGATGACAACCATGACGACATGCTGATCCGGGTCTCTGCCCAGACCGTTCCCGAACCCGGAACTATGGCATTGTTCGGGCTGGGACTCGTCGGGCTGGCAGGTATCAGCAGAAGAAAAAAATAAGCCTGATACACAGGATATTCGGGCAGGGCCGGTGTCGGTCCTGCCTTTTTTTGTGGGCCGACATTCTCTAATGAGTTAGGGACAGGTCAATACGTTCATCACCTGCAGGGCCGTGCCGAAAACCATGGCAGTTTCGTCCACGTCAAACCGGTTGGTGTGGACCGGGTGGGACGTATCTTCCGTCTCCCCCCGGGTGCCCAGAGAGTAAATGGCCCCGGGGATGTCTTTCAGATAAAAGGCGAAATCCTCCACCCCCATGCTGGGGTTCGGCTCATGGATGACGTTTTCGCTGCCCAGAAGACGTTCGCCGTTTTTTCGTATGAGGTCAATCATTCCCGCATCGTTTTGCAGCAGGCAGGCGCCGGGCCGGACGGTGAGTTCGCCCCGGGCACCGAATGATCTGGGGATATCGGTAACCATCTCCGTCAATCTGTGTATCACGGTATCCCGCACCTTTTCAGAGAGCGTCCGCAATGTGCCTTCAATGAAAACTTCCCCGGCGACGATATTCCGTTTGGTCCCGCCGTTAATTCGTCCCAGGCTGAGGACGGCCCTGTCGTGGGCGTTCACGTTCCGGCTGACGATAGTTTGAACCGCGGTGATCAATTGGGCGGCCACAACAATGGCGTCAATGCCCTGGTAGGGCCGGGCCCCATGGCTGGACCGGCCGGTGATCCGGATATCAAAGGCGTCGGAGGATGCGGCATAGGTGCCGGCCTTGATGCCGATCCGGCCGGCCCGGAATCTGGGGG
>JAKSBB010000470.1 GCA_022361315.1 Desulfobacterales bacterium | reverse complement strand
TGACCGACGCCCTGACCGACGCAGAGATGACCCGGATGAATTATCTGGTGGACATCGAGAAAAAGCAGGTCAATGACGTGGCCAGAGAATGGCTGAAGTCCAAAGGCGTTATTAAATAGTAGAACTACATCGTTAGTAAATCATAAAACCCCGGGCGTCCCGACCTCACATCGGGACATCCGGGGTTTTTCTTTTGGGGTTGTATTAGTTAGGGACATACTCCAGGTGGGCGACAAAATGAATCACCAGGGTCAGAAAACAGGAGACCACCGGGGTCAG
Source organism: Desulfobacterales bacterium (assembly GCA_022361315.1). The sequence continues at coordinate 2,414 of JAKSBB010000470.1, read as the reverse complement.
GCACCAGGCCAGAAGGATGTTGGTGAGGGTCTTGGTGCTCACCGTGTTGGTGCCCTTGACGATACCCACCCCCAGCACTGCCCCCACCACCGCCTGGGAGGTGGAAACCGGAACACCCACCAGGGTGTAAAAATGAACCGTGATTCCCATGGCCGTGACCACCACCAGGGCGGAAAAGGGATCCAGGCGGACCAGCTTTTTACCCACGGTTTCCATGACCGGGCGGCTGTAAGTGACAATACCGGCTGCGATACTCAGTCCCCCGATAAGAGCGGCTGAAAAAACCGTGAGCAGGCCGGCACCCACAAATACCGCCGTGACGTTGGCCACGTTGTTGGCGCCCAGGGCATATGCGCCGTAGGAGCCGGAGACGATCAGGAGTATACGCAGCAGGATATCGGATTTAATAAGGTTAAGGTGCATCCGGTTGAAGACAAAGGCCATCAGATGGTAGAGCAATACGGCGATAAGGGCACCGCCGATGGGGGTGCCGATCCAGCAGGCCACCACTTTCCCCAGGCCTGCGATGTTCAGGTTGTTGTTGAGCAAGCCGATGCCCAGGATGGCGCCCACCACGGCCTGGGAGGTGGATACGGGCAGCCCGACCACGGTCATGATGGTGACGGTAAGGGCCGCTGCCACAGAGGAGACCACCGCCTGGTCCAGTGCGATGGTGGTGAGTCCTTTGAGGGTCTCTATACCGGCCTGGCCGGAGAGCACCGCACCGGTGACCACAAAGACGGAGGCCAGGATTGCCGCCGTGCGGAACCTCAGCATCCGGGATGAGACCGCCGTGCCGAATACGTTGGAGGCATCGTTGGCCCCCAGGGACCAGCCCAGGAATATACCGCCCAGAAGGGATACCATGACTACACCCGCCGCTTCATGCTGATGATATTGATCCGTTTGGAAACCCGGTCGGTTTCATCTGATATATTTCCGATTTCCACCACCAGTTCCTTGAGTTGGAGCTTCTCAAAGGGGTCGAGATCGGACTCGAACAGTTTGGTGATGATCCGGCGTTCGATGTGGTCGCAGTGGCTTTCGTTGGTATCAATGGTCTTGAGCAGGGCCCTGATACCCTCCTTTTTCTTGAACAGGGCTTCCACCTGCTCCGCCATCAGGGCGCAGCTTTCCAGGCTGATGCGGATCAGGTCCTTGAGATCGGCCACCAGAAATACCGGAATATGGATTTTCTGGGTCTGAATGATGAACAACACCCGCTCGAAGAGATGGGGAATCCGGTCCATGGCCTCCAGCAGGCCCATGACATCCCCCCGGGAATCCGGGATCAGGGCTTTGCCGTACATGATGGACTTGATCTCCTCGCGGATATCATCGGCCTTTGACTCGGCCTTGTGCACCTGGTTGATGAGGAAGTCGAAGGTCTCGCAGTGGGCGGACTCCAGACAGGTGTCAAAGGATTTGAGAAAGTATTCTTCGGTCTGTCTCAATGCTTTGAGGTAATCGTAAATCAGGGTTTCGAGCCGGTTTTCTTTTTTAAATAAAAATTTGAAAAACATCTGCCTCCTTATTACAGCCTGAAGGTTTGCCCCTGCCGGATCAGGGGAATGGGCGGGTCATCAACTCGGGGTGAGTGATACCCGTAAAGCGTGCCGGGAATCTGATCCCGGAGTTTTGCGACTTCCTCCCAATAGGAGTGGACACCGCCGGCACTGGAAAAATCAATTTCGTGGAGTACCAGGTCGCATGCGTTGAACCATTCCGGTTCAAGTTCGGGTCTGTTGATGACTCTGTTGATGGTCGTGCAGAATTTGGTGTCCCCGGAAATACCCACTGTTTTACCGCCGGCGGACACCTTCAGCCCCAATGTACCGTAAGGAAGGATATGGTGATTCAGCCGGGAGGTGATTGTCAGGCCGTCCACCCCAAGGGGGACACCGGGTGTCAGTTCTATGAACCGGATCAGCCGGTGGATATCCGGAAAAAGGGGCTGATACTGTTCTTTGAGAATTCTGAGTATGTTTTTTGCGGTGATCAGGGTCAACTGCCGGTTTTGGGCGGCACACCTGCGCAGACAGGCAGAGATGCCCGACATATGGTCTTCATGGTTGTGGGTGATCAGGATATGGGTGATATCATCCCAGTGAACCCCGGCATCCGCCAGGCTGTGGGCCGGGAAGGCACAGGGATCTATCCACAGGGCCTGTCTGCCGAAACGGGCCAGCAGGCTTGCGCTTCTTCCTGAAAAACCGTTGCCGTCCCCGATACAGGTGACGGTGAGGCTGTCCGCGGGAGCTGTTGTCCGTTTCAGGCCGGCAAGTGTCTCTGCCACTGCCTGGTCCGGGTGGGTGTCGGGTGTGAGATCCCGGCGGCTATAGAGATGGTCACCTTTGTCCCATACCTCAATATTGTCTGCGGAAAATCTGATTTTAAGATCCCGGTTGGTGTAT
>JAKSBB010000509.1 GCA_022361315.1 Desulfobacterales bacterium | reverse complement strand
CCCGAACATGACGCCGATCTTCATCCGGATTTGATTAATGAAGATGACCAGGGTCTTGGACCTGGCGATGTTGCCGGTGAGCTTCCTCAGGGCCTGGGACATGAGGCGGGCCTGGAGTCCCATGTGGGAATCCCCCATTTCGCCTTCGATCTCGGACCGGGGCACCAGGGCGGCCACCGAGTCCACCACCATGATGTCGATGCCGCCGGAACGGATAAGCATGTCCGCGATCTCCAGGGCCTGCTCCCCGGTGTCGGGCTGGGATACCAGGAGTTCGTCACAGTCCACGCCCAGCCGCTTGGCATAGGCCACGTCCAGGGCGTGCTCCGCATCGATAAAAGCGGCAATGCCGCCTTTTTTCTGTGCTTCGGCCACCGCATGGAGGGCCAGGGTGGTTTTACCGGAGGATTCCGGTCCGTAGATTTCAATCACCCTGCCCCGGGGATATCCACCGACCCCCAGAGCCTTGTCCAGTGCCAGGGAGCCGGAGCGGATCACGGGGACATCTTCGATTTCCCTGCCGCCCAGCTTCATGATCGAACCTTTGCCGAACTGGCGCTCGATCTGGTTCATGGCCGTCTGGATCGCCTTTTCCTTGTCTTTGTTCATTTCCATCTTGAGTATTCTCCTAAAGTAGGCCGGCCATCCAGACCAGCTTCAGCAGGAGGGCTGCCAGCACCCCTGCCATAATATCATCCAATACCACACCGGCCCCGCCGTTGAACTTGCGTTCAAAGTAACGGACCGGCGCAGGTTTTACTATGTCAAAGCAGCGAAAGGCTGCGAAACCGGCAACCAGGGTTGAGAAGGTCACCGGCACAAGACTTAGGGCAATGCAATAGCCTGCCATTTCATCGATGACGATGCAGCCCGGATCTTTCTGTCCCAGCAGTTTTTCCGCCCGGTCCGCCACCCGGATGCTGAACAGGGTCAGACCCACCAGGTAAAAGGCCGGGGCGGCAGCTGGACCGCCGGAGAGCAAGACCATGACAAAGATCAGCGGGAGTCCCGCCAGGGTGCCGAAGGTGCCCGGCGCCACAGACGCCTTTCCCAGGCCGAACCCCGTGGCAATAAAAAGTGTATACCTGTCAATCCTGCCCATGGGCGCTTTCATCATGAGTTTCCTTCATTGGTCTTGTATAATCTGGCCTGCCCACTGTCAAGGGCATTGCCCAAAGAGAGCACACGGTCGTAGATTTCCCGCAGGGGAATCCCAAGTTCCTCCGCCTTTGTGCGACAGGCGTCGTATTCCGGTGTCAGACGTATCCGGCCCTTTGGGTCGGTCACCTGCTTCACCGCGATCCTTCCCATGTCGCCGCCGAGATCAAGTTCGGCGGCTTCCCGCCGGAGAATCATCCGGTCGCAGGGGAAGTAACGCAGGCCGATGGCCGTTGTTTCCGTCAGAATAATTTTTGCTAATGCGTCAATGTATTTCTCCCGGCAGATCACTTCGATCCGGGTGGCCGGACGGTTCTTTTTCATGGCCACCGGTGTAAAAGTGACATCCAGGGCGCCGGCATCCATGAGCCGGTCCATGGTAAAGCCCAGGATTTCGGGTGTGGTGTCGTCCACATTGGTGCGGATCTCCATAACACGGTCCCGCAGGATGTGGCTTTCTTCTTCGGTGACGGCTTTTCCCAGGACCATGCGGAGGATGTTCGGTACGGAAGCACCGGTATCCCGCTTGCCGGCCCCGTATCCGATACCGGAGATCTCCATTTCCGGCATGGGACCGAAATCTTCGGCCAGGGTGGCCACAATGGCGGCCCCGGTGGGGGTGACGATTTCGGTCTTTGCATCGGACTGGGTAACTGGCAGTCCTTTCAGAACGGCCATGGTCGCAGGGACAGGCACGGGGATCTTTCCGTGGGCGCACTGGATGAAGCCAGACCCCAACGGAATTTTTGATGCCGTCACCCGGGTCACGTTCAGATAATCCAGGGCCAGAAAGGTGCCGATGATGTCCACCAGGGAATCAATACCGCCGATCTCATGAAAGTGAACATGGTCAATATCCTTGCCGTGGATATGGGCCTCAGCCTCGGCAATTTTGCGGAATGCGGTCAAGGCATTTTCCCGTACCTTTTCAGGCAGGTCAGCCGAATTTATCATCTCCCGGATATCGGTATAGTGCCTGTGGGCAGTGTCGTCGGTGACATCCACATGGAGATTTACGGCCCTCAGGTGCTGGGGAAACACAATCTCCGTGCGCAGTTCAAAGCCGGTCAGGATACGGGACAGCTTTTTCTCGAGCCAGTCCAGAGGCACCCCGAGATCCACCAGTGCCCCAAGGGCCATGTCCCCGGCAATGCCGGACACCAGATCCAGATAGAGAATCATCTAGCTGTTCTCTCCTGCATATACGTTGAGGATCTCGAGCACCAGTTCCGCGGTATTCACCATGTCCTGAAGGGCGATGGATTCGTTCAGGGTGTGGACATCGGTCATGCCGGTGCCGAGCACGCCGGCTATGATCCCTTTGCCGAAAAAGATATTTGCATCGGCGCCGCCGCCGATGGTTTTACTTTCCAGGGGACGCCCCAGGTTGGCCGATGCTTTCCGGGCCAGGGTAATGGCAATATGGTCCTCCGGGATATTGGTGTTGGGGAAATCCTGTTCAACCACCATTTCCACCTGCGGGGCATCATCACCTTCCGCCCTCAGGGCGGCGCAGGTCTCTTCAAAGGTGGCAACGATGCCGGCTGTGATTTTTTCCAGGGTCTCAACATTGTGGGACCGGGCCTCACCGTTGACTTCCACATATTCGGGAATGATATTAGTGGCCATGCCCCCGGAGATCACCCCGAAGTTGCAGGTGGTGACCTCATCAATGCGGCCCAGGGTCAACTGGGCAATGGCTTTGGAGGCTGCGTAGATGGCGGAGACCCCGTTTTCAGGTGCAGCACCGGCATGGGCTGCTCTGCCTGAGACCTTGGCCGTGATTTTATTGGCGGCCGGTGCCCGGGTGACGATGCCTTCGGTATCCGTGGAATCCAAAATATAGCCGAACTTGGCATCCATCAGGGAAAAGTCAAAATTTTTGGCCCCCACAAGGCCGATCTCTTCGCAGACCGTGAACACCAGTTCAACCGGCGGACAGGGAAGATTATTCTCCTGGATCACCTGCAGCACTTCAATGATGATGGCCAGGGCGGATTTATCGTCAGAGCCGAGTATGGTGGGGCCTTCGCTGGTAAAGATGCCGTCCTTGAAGGCAACCTTCACCCCTCTGCCCGGTACCACCGTATCCATATGGCCGGACAGGAAAATGGGATCCGCATCCACGGTACCTTTGAACTTGGCCACCAGATTGCCGCAGTTTCCCCCCACCTTGTGGGCGGCATCGTCAAAAACCACGGTGGCGCCCATGCCGGTCAGGATGGTTTCCAGTTCTTTGGCAATCGCCGCTTCATCACGGGACTCCGAATCTATCTGGGCCAGCATGGTGAACAGATCTCCCAGCCGTTTTTCATCAATCCGCTTTTCTTGAGTCATTCTTAACTTCCTTAAGCTTTCCGTTATCACGTAAAATCGCCGGCCTTGAAAGACCAAATTATAATATATACTAGACTTGTGGGCTGATTGCCAGCACCCCGGCGCATTTTGACCTGTCTTTTTTAGGCCTTTTCCGGGCAGACATAAAAGAAGGACACCAGGCGCAAGACGCCTGGTGTCCTTCTTTTAACGGGTGTCCTTTTTTTAAATTAGAAGTGTGTATGCTGTGCGCTACTGCTTCTCCCGCAAGGGACCCTGCCCTCCCAGAAACCTTAAAATCCAGTCGAACCCCAGCAGCATCAGTTCCACATCATTGGTCTTTACCAGTTTCAGCCGTTTCTTGGGCACCTTGTACTTTTTGAGGAAACTGCTTTCGAATACAAACCGCCTGAAGGTATCCACATTGTATGCGGCCATAAATGCCATATTCATGGCGGGATTGTCCGCCCCCTGGGCTCCGAAGGTGTTGGGGGCGTAGAGCAGAGCCGCCACCCGGGCCCAGGCACTGTTGTACTTGTTATAGATCTCCATACCCTGGTCTTTCATCAGTGCGTCCGGGGTCCATTCTTCCCCCTCGCCGTGGCCCTTGCAGTGGTCATGCTGAACCAGGAAGCAGGAGATGGACACATGGCCTTTTTCATCACCGGCCATGGCGGGCTCCAGGGGATATGCCCGACAGGAGTATGGGCGATGTTCATATACCGTGCAGCCCTGCTCGGTCAAAAAGGAACAGGGATGGCCTTCGGCCTCACTCATTTTCAGCATGACACTGGGGAAATGAGGCGTTTGCCGGAAAGCGCTGACGGTATGCTTTACGAGGAACTCATCCGAGGATATTCCCAGGTGTTTTTTAAGGCGGATGATGTCATAGGGATAAAGAAACATATCCGCATCCCGGCAGCACCGGGTAAAGCAGGGTATGGTGTCGTTGCAGGCAAACCTGAACGGGGTATGGTCTTCCAGTTTTGTACGGGTGCCCGGGGGCGTGTTGTCATTCATATGTACGTGCTAAACCTTATCTGTAATACGTAATCTGTAACGCTTACTTCTTTTCGGAAAAAATCTCTGCCATCATGCAGCGGGCGGAACCGCCCCCTACGGTTTCGATGACATCCAGGTCCATGGGCAGGATTTCACCGTATTTTTCCAGGCGGTTGATCTGGTCCTCGGTAAATCCTTCATAAGCGCTCCGGGACATGACGATGAGATGGCGGCCGCCGGCAGAGTTCACCTGGAGGATGTTGCCGCAGAAATTCTTTTCCATCTGCTCCATGGAGATTTCGATGACCTCGAATTCCTTTTCCAGGCTTTCCCTTACCTTGGCCCGCTCTTCGGGTTTTACGATGCAGTCCAGGCAGATCACGGCGTATTTATCACCGATGCTCATCATCACGTTGGTGTGGTAGATGGGGCTTCCGGTGGAACTCTGGGTATCAAACATGATGCCTTCTTCAAAGAACCGCAAGCTGATGAAATTATCGAATTGTTCTTCATCGCAGCGCTGGGAGCGGGCCGCATAGACCACCTCCGCCCGGTGATCAATGATCATGGAGCCGGTACCTTCCAGAAAGCGTTCCGTCTCATCCAGTTCCCCCACATGGAGGACGTTGCGGATCTTATATCCGTTGGCCTTGAGGAGTTTTTCCACATCTTCGGGGCGCCGCTCATGACGCCGGTTCATGGCAGCCATGGGATAGGTGATCAGGGTGCCGTCATGCTCCGTGGAAAACCAGTTGTTGGGGAAAATGGCATCCGGGGTCTTGGCGTAGGGGGTCTCCGGCTTTTCCAGTACCAGGACGGTTACCCCTTCGGCCCGGAGGCGGTCCACCATGCCCTGGAACTCTGCATTGGCCTTTTGGTTGACCTCTTCTTCCGACATATCCGGGTGCTGCTGAAACTCGTTGTCCACCCCGGTCTCTTCATTAAAACCGAAATCATATGGTCTGACCATTAAAATGGTGTCAGTTGTTCTGGATACGTCTAACATCTTTGGCCCTCTCCATTGTTCAGGTGTTGTTTTGTTATTTACCGGTATGGTAATTGATGGATTCTGGTATCATTTTACTCCCCCACCGTCAAGATCAGGTCGCCTGTTTGTCAGTTCATATCGGCTTTCCTAAGGATTTACAAACACCCGACATTGGTGTATTCTCCATCACCGTACAGCAAACGACAATACAGCAGAGGAACCATGGCTGCCCCCAAAAAGCCCAGACGCCTGATCCAGTCCATCCAACGGGCCGGCGATATTCTTGATCTCTTCATCCGGGATAACGAATCCATAGGCATCACCCGGATTGCGGAGCAGGTAAACCTGCCGAAAACCACGGCCCAGGGCATCGTACAGACACTGGAGGCCCTGGAATTCCTTGAAAAGGACCGGAAAGACCTCACCTACCGCCTTGGCCCCAAGGTATTCCGACTGGGGATGCAGTATGCCGCCTGCATGGACATCGTTACCATCGCCAAGGTCTGGAT
>JAKSBB010001140.1 GCA_022361315.1 Desulfobacterales bacterium | reverse complement strand
GGCAGTCATCCGAAATCAACTGAATGAAGTCCTTGTCCCCGGTGACCATGACCACCTTGAATCCCTGTTCCTGGGCCAGGCGGCTGTATGTGCCCACCAGATCATCCGCCTCAAATCCCGGTTTTTGCACCAAAGGAATGTTCAGGGCGGCCACCACCTCTTTGATATCCGGGATCTGGGTGGCCAGTTCCTCGGGCATGGGCGGGCGGTTGGCCTTGTATTCCTCATACATTTTGTGCCGGAAGGTGGGACCTTTGACATCAAAGAAGACCACGGCATATTCCGGCTGCTCTTCTTTTAGCAACTTCAACAGGATCCGGGTAAAGCCGAAAGTGGCATTGGTGGGGTGTCCGGTTGAGGTGGATAGGCTGCGTATGGCATGAAATGCCCTGTAAAGAAACGCGCTGCCGTCGATGAGGTAAATGGTTTTCTGCTCCGCCATGGTGAGGTCCTTACGGTTTCATATTGAATTATTCTTTGATTAAGGGCATATATACTATCTTTTTAAAGAAAGGAGAAGTATATATGTCCAAAAAAGCCGCAAATGCTGCCACTGGCGCGGGGGCCAAACGCCGTGAGAAAAGGCGCCGGAAACGAGTTAAAGTCTGCCACTGCTGCGGCGGGGAGTTCATGTTCTGCTGGCAGTGCCGGTGCGGATTTGCCATCTGTCAGGCCTGCATGTACGAGAACCAGTGGGGGATGACCTGTAACGGCATTACCTGGGATTGTCCGGACTGCGGGCAGCAAAACGGCTACGGCAACCAATAGGTGGTTAACTATTTAGGGAGGTGACAATGGGAGAACGTTTAAAGGTCGGTACACTCATTTCCGGCGGAGGGACGAACCTCCAGGCCATAATTGATGCCTGTGCTGCAGGCAATATTGATGCGGATATCACCTTCACCGGGTCTGATGTGCCGGGTGTCAAAGGTCTGGAAAGGGCACAGACGGCCGGCATCGACACCTTTGTGGTGGATTACGCCGAAATTATCCGGTCCTGCAGGAGTGACGGGCTGGACGATCGCCTACCCGAAGATTTCAGCCTGAGGGAAATCCAGGCAAAACAACAATTGGTGGATGCAGCGGTGGATCCACAGAAGGCGGCTTTTTTCCTGAAGTCCAGAGCCGTTGCCGAACGTGCGCTTCTGGATAAGATCCTTTCATACGACATGGACCTCCTGGTGCTGGCCGGTTTCATGCGCGTTCTCACCCCCTATTTCATCGACAGGATCAATACGGAACCGGGAAAACACAGGATCATGAACATCCATCCGGCCCTGCTGCCTGCCTTCCCGGGAACGGACGGTTACGGCGATACCTTCAGGTACGGCTGTAAAATCGGGGGATGTACGGTCCACTTCATTGATTACGGGGAAGATACCGGTCCCATCATCGGCCAGAAGGCTTTTGAAATTCTGGATACGGATAGCCTGGATGACATCAAGAAAAAAGGACTGGAACAGGAGTGGGCACTTTACCCCGCATGTATCCAGAAGTTTGCTTCAGGCACAATCGGGTAGCTCTTGTATTTTAGGCTGCTGAGAAAAAAGAGTCCGCCATTTTCAGGGCATCCAGATAGAACTCCGGGAGTTTCTTGAACAGGGCGGTATCCTCCGTGAGCTTCAGAAAACGGTCCTCCCAGAGACCCCGCTCAAAATAGGTCACCAGCCGGTTGAGCTGAAGGAAATTTCTGTCCCGTCCCAGCAGGGCCTCCTTGATATGGTCGGACAGGGCGATGTTCTCCAGGATATTCGCCATGGGCATATCCATGATGGCGTCCATGGAGGAAAAAAGACCGATGGTAAACAGTTCGTCCGGATTATACCGGGTTTTCACCATATCTGCGCACCTTTCCAGCATCCTGGCACGGATGACAGATGCGCGGATCAATTCGTTGGGTTTATCCGGGTTCAGGTCAGACACCACAACCACATTGATGAATTTCTTCAGTTCGTCCGTGCCCAGGTAGGTAATGGCGTCCTTAATGGTGTCAACAGGGGTCAGCCTCCGGAAATAGGCCGCGTTGATAAATTTCAGCAGTTTAAATGAAACGGATACGTCTTTTTTGATCAGCTCTGCGACGGTGTCCAGATTCAAATCCCGTCCGGCAACAGCATTTGCCAGTTTCAGCTTGGTGACCTGACCTGCTGAAATATCTTTATTGGAGAGCACTTCAGGTCTTGCGAAAAAATATCCCTGGAAAAGGCCGAACCCTATCTCTTTGGCTTTTTCGAATTCTTCGTAGGTTTCCACTTTTTCCGCAAGCAGAGTGATGGGGCGGTCTTTCGGAAGTGTTGAAAGGACCGGTGGCAGTGTATTAAGCGGGGTGGCCATGAGGTCGAATTTGATCATGTTGCACAACTGGATCATGGCATCGAATTTTTCGTCGTAAATGAAATCATCCAGCGCGATACGGAACCCCTGGGCCTTAAACTCCTTCAAGGCCTGGATGACTTCAATATCCGGTTCCACATCCTCCAGAACTTCAATAATAATATGATCTTTGGGAAAGAGCAGGGGCGTCCGTTTGATCAGTAGATCCTGGGGGAAGTTGATCAGGCCTGGTTTCCCGGAGAGAATATCGTTGAGTTCAAAGGAAAAAAACGTATTGGCCAGTACGCTGGAAGTGGCCGTGGACCCGTCGATGTCCGGGAATGAGTTTTCAAGGCCCAGCCGGAAAAGAAGTTCATATCCGAAAAGCTTTTTCTTAGCAGTGAATACCGGCTGCCTGGCGACAAACACCTTCATTAAATGACGTTCTCCGATTTGTAAATTTCGCTAAAACCATCGGCTAAGAAGCGCCGGTTAGGTGATCCTCAGTATAATCACATCTTTGGGGGAACGCAAGCTGAAAACAGTCGAAAATGAATGATTGGGTTTTGACGCGGCGTGAAATTTGGGTGTACGACAATGTGGGGGCGGTGAAGCCCCCATGGATCATTCTCCTGAATGGTTCAGGAAATCAGCTTTATCATCAGCGGAAGGGCGGTCATGGTGCCTATGGTAGAGCCCAGGTTGGTAAAAATCACCACCAGTAGAAT
>JAKSBB010000274.1 GCA_022361315.1 Desulfobacterales bacterium | reverse complement strand
GAACTCTACGATGTGCTCAAAGGCATCAAAGAGGGCGGCACTTTCCTGCTGAACTCCGAATGGTCTCTTGAAGACATGGAAAAATATATTCCGGGCAACGTCCGGAAGACCATCCATGATAAAAAGCTGAACTTCTACAACATCGACGCCGTGAAAATTGCCGGTGAAGTGGGGCTTGGCAACCGCATCAACATGATCATGCAGACCTGTTTCTTCAACCTGGCCAAGGTATTGCCGGTGGAAGAGGCCATTGAACTGCTGAAAGCCGACATCAAACGGATGTTCGGTAAAAAAGGCGATGCCATCGTCAACATGAACGTTGAAGCCGTTGATAAAACCCTGGATAAGCTGGTGAAAGTAGACGTACCGGCGTCCTGGGCCGATGCGGTAACCGTACCTGTTGAAATTGAGCCGGCCACTGATTTTGTGGACAATGTATGCCGTAAGATCAACGCCCTGGGCGGCGATGACCTTCCGGTATCCGCCTTCTCCGTGGACGGTGTATTGGAACAGGGTACAGCGGCCCATGAAAAACGCGGCGTTGCCATCAACGTTCCCGAGTGGATTCCTGAAAATTGTATCCAGTGTAACCAGTGTTCCTATGTCTGCCCCCATTCCGCCATCATTCCCATCGTGGCTACGGAAGAAGAGCTGGCAGGCGCCCCTGAAGCCTTCACCACCCTCAAGGGCAAAGGCAAGGGCATGGATGTGTTCCAGTTCAGAATGCAGGTCAACCCGCTGGACTGCCAGGGTTGCGGCAACTGTGCCGATATCTGCCCGGCCAAGACCACTGCACTGGTGATGAAACCCCTGGCTACCCAGACAGAGGTGGAAGTACCCAACCATAAGTTCTCCCTGGGCATCCCCTTCAAAACAGACGTCCTGAAGAGAGAAACCATTAAGGGCAGCCAGCTGTGGCAGCCCCTGCTTGAGTTCTCCGGTGCCTGCGCAGGCTGCGGCGAGACCCCGTATGTCAAGGTGATCACCCAGCTGTTCGGTGAGAGAATGACCATCTCCAACGCCACGGGCTGCTCCTCCATCTGGGGCGGTTCCGCACCCTCCACCCCCTATTGCACCAATGCAGACGGTGAAGGTCCTGCCTGGGCATCATCCCTGTTCGAAGATGCGGCGGAATACGGCTACGGCATGATGCTGGCCACCAGAACCCGGAGAAACACCCTGGCAGCCACCATGAAAAAAGCCGTGGAGGCTGGTGTATCCGATGATGTAAAAGCGGCCATCGAAGGCTGGCTGGCTGGTATGGATGATGCGGCCGAGTCCAAGAAGTACAGCATCGCCCTGAGAGAACTGCTCAGAGACGAAACCTCCGGAATCCTCAAGGATATCTACGACGACCGTGATCTCTTCGTGAAAAAATCCCACTGGATCTTCGGTGGTGACGGCTGGGCATATGACATCGGCTTCGGCGGTCTGGACCATGTTCTGGCCTCCGGTGACGACATCAATATCCTGGTCATGGATACCGAGGTATACTCCAACACCGGCGGACAGTCCTCCAAGGCAACCCCCACCGGCGCCATTGCCAAGTATGCCGCCTCCGGTAAAAAGATCGGCAAGAAGGATCTGGGCCGGATGATGATGAGCTATGGTTACGTTTACGTGGCTTCCATCTCCATGGGTGCCAGCAAGCAGCAGACCCTTAAGGCGATCCTTGAAGCGGAAGCCTATCCCGGACCTTCTGTGGTGATCTGTTACGCCCCTTGCATCAACCACGGCATTCGAAAAGGCATGGGCAAGACCCAGTACGAGTCGAAGCTGGCTGTGGAGTGCGGTTACTGGCCCCTTTACAGGTTCAACCCCCTTCTGAAAGAAGAGGGCAAAAATCCCTTTATTCTGGAGTCCAAGGCGCCCAATGGCACCATTCAGGAGTTCCTCGGCGGCGAAAACCGTTACGCTGCCCTTGAAAAGAGCTTCCCTGAAGAGTCCGCAAAGCTCCGTGCCCAGATTGAAAAAGAGGT
>JAKSBB010000204.1 GCA_022361315.1 Desulfobacterales bacterium | reverse complement strand
GGACCTATGAGGCAGAGGTGGAGACCGAAGGGATTCTTTCCATTAATTCTAAAAAGTTATTTGAAATCATCAGAGAATACCCTGAGAATGAAATTTTTGTTAATGAAGTGGAAAACCGCTGGGTGGAAATCGGTACGGGAGATTCCATCTATCATATCGTCTCCTCGGATTATGAAAACTTTCCTGAAACCCCGGTTATTGAAAACGTCAACTTTATAGAGGTGGCTGCCAGCGATCTTAAAAAGATGGTGGCCGTTTCATCGGTGGTGGGATATGCCGGGGATGAAAAACGGATCTATGTCTTAGGTTCACTCATTGAAAAAGTGGAAAAAGAAGGGGAAACACAGCTTCGGATCGTTTCCACGGACTCCAGGCGCCTCCACTGCTTTGACGCCCCCTTCCAGGGAGAGCTGGACCTGGGTGAGGAAAGTTGCATCATACCAAAAAAAGGCCTTTCCGAACTGGGCAAGTTCATTGATTCCAACGCCGAAGTAATAAAGGTTGGCATAAAAGATAATCACTTTGTCTTCCAGCGGGCCAATGAGTCCATTATGGTCAAGCTGCTGGACGGAGATTATCCGGATTACAAGCCCGTGGTCAATTATGAGGGGATGACCCCCATTGAAGTGGATAAAACCCTTTTTTCCACCGTTATGCGCCGGGTATCCATACTGACGTCGGACGACTACAAGAGTGTGGTGCTCAACTTTGTGGAAAACGAACTTACCGTTACCATCACCAACCCTGAAATCGGGGAATCCAAAGAGCGCCTCATGGTGGGATTTTCCGGGGAAGAAATCAAAAGTGCCTTCAACCCCAGGTACTTTATGGATGCCCTCAACCTCTTTGAGGAATCCATCGTCACCCTGAATATGAAAGACAGTAAAAGCCCCTGCATCATCAAGGCAATTGATGATGACAATCTTATCTGCGTAATTATGGCAATGCATATATCATGAATAAAAATGAAGTAACCAAAGAGTATAGTGCGGACAGCATTAAGATTCTCGAAGGTCTTGAAGCGGTCCGCAAACGTCCCTCCATGTACATCGGCAACGTGGACCTGGAAGGGCTTCACCATCTGGTATACGAGGTGGTGGACAATTGTATTGACGAGGCCATGGCCGGCCATTGCGATACCGTCCACATCACCATTCACGACGACATGAGTGTCAGTGTGGAGGATAACGGCCGCGGTATCCCGGTGGAGATGCATGAAACCGAAGGGATTCCCGCCTGTGAAGTGGTCATGACCAAACTCCATGCCGGCGGCAAGTTCGACAAGGATGCCTACAAGGTATCCGGCGGTCTCCACGGTGTGGGTATTTCCGTTGTAAACGCCCTGTCGGAAAGCCTGATCATGGAGGTTTACAAGAACGGTC
>JAKSBB010001144.1 GCA_022361315.1 Desulfobacterales bacterium | reverse complement strand
GAAACTAATGGGATTAACGCCTACCACCGCAACCGTTTTGAGAGACGGTGGTGAAACCGTCGTTCCCATAGAAAAGGTGGTGCCGGGTGACCGGATTCTCATCCGGCCCGGTGAGCGAATTCCTGTGGACGGAGAGGTGGTTGACGGCCGGTCTGCCGTGGATGAGTCCATGCTCAGCGGGGAGCCGATCCCGGTGATGAAAGCACAGGGAGATACGGTTACCGGAGGTACGGTGAACGGTGAGGGGTTGCTGACCTTCACCGCCACCCGGGTGGGCAGGGATACGGCGCTGGCTCAGATCATCCGGATGGTTCAGGAGGCCCAGGGGAGCAAAGCCCCCATCCAGGCCCTGGCCGACCGCGTGGCTGCCGTTTTTGTGCCGGTGGTGATGGTCATTGCCCTGGTTACCTTTTTTATATGGTGGAGCGCCACCGGGGAATTCGTGCCGTCCATGATACGGATGGTGGCTGTGCTTGTGATTGCATGTCCCTGTGCTTTGGGCCTGGCCACGCCAACGGCGATTATGGCCGGTACGGGGAAAGGGGCTGAGAACGGCATCCTGTTTAAACGGAGCCAGGCCCTTGAAACGGCAGCCGGTCTGGATGTCATCGTTATGGACAAAACCGGAACCATTACCCAGGGAAAACCGGCCATTGGGGAGGTGATGGCCCTGGTTGATAATGACCATCATATCCTCACCCTGGCCGCCTCCCTTGAAAAAGGATCTGAGCACCCTATCGGCAGGGCCATTGTCACCCATGCCGAGTCTCTGGATCTTTCATTGACGCAGCCATTGGATTTTAAAGCCCATGCCGGCCTGGGTGTTGAGGGACGTATCGATGGGGCGGTCTACTACCTGGGGAAACCCGGATGGTTTGGAGACGGACTGCAAATAGAGATTCCGGATGCGGCGAAAACCCAGATCGAGGCACTTCAATCCCAGGGCAAAACCGTGGTTGTACTGGCGGATGAAACCCGGGTGCTGGGTCTTATCACCGTCACTGACCCCCTGAAACCGGATTCGGCGGAGGCCATCGCAGAACTGCAGCAGTCAGGTTTGAAAACAGTGATGCTCACCGGTGACAACCGTCAGACCGCTCGGACCATCGGCAAAGAAGTGGGGGTGGACGATATTGTGGCCGATGTGCGCCCCGATGAAAAGTCCGGTAAAATTCAGACCCTTCAGGCCGATGTCAACTGTGTGGGCATGGTGGGGGACGGGATTAATGATGCACCGGCCCTGGCCCGTGCGGATATTGGCTTTGCCATCGGTACGGGTACGGACGTGGCCATTGAAACCGGGGATATCATCCTTTCATCCGGCAGGCTGACCGGTATTCCCAAAGCGATCCGGATCAGCAGGCAGACCATGGCGACCATCCGGCAGAATCTATTCTTTGCCTTTGTGTACAACATTGTCCTGATTCCTTTGGCAGCCGGTGTGCTTGCCCCTTTTGAGGCGGTGCCGGATATGCTGCGCCAGCTCCACCCCATTCTG
>JAKSBB010000720.1 GCA_022361315.1 Desulfobacterales bacterium | reverse complement strand
TCTGTCAGCCGGTCATTTTCGCAACACAACATTTAGAATGAGGCTATTTTTCGAGTCGAATTAAATTTTTTCTGTAATCAAAGCTTGAATATTTCTTTATACCAGGCCTGGGCCTTCACTTCAAAGTCAGCCTGATGTGTCGGATCAGACATCTGGTGGGTGCCGCCTTCATGGATGATCTTCTTTTTTGGGCCTCCCATGGCCGCATAAAGGTCGTGGGCATTGGAAACCGGCACGATCTCATCTGCATCTCCGTGGAAGATCATCATGTGGTGAAGGGCGGATGCCTTGTCCAGAAGGTTGAAGAGCAGGTTTTCGGCAAAGAATTTAAGGGGCAGGGCCGGGCGGTTACCGTTGGCCTCAAGGGGGATGTTCCGGATGGTGTGACTGGCAACGGGGGCGGCGCAGAGGATGCCTCCCATGGGGGGGATACCGGCTGCGGTGAGTTCCGCCCAGGCATTGATGCAGGTGGCGCCCCCCATACTGGAGCCGAACAGGGCGAGTCGATCCGAGGTCATGCTTAAGCTCAGCACATGGTCAACCGCTGCCGTGTAATCCCGGGTCCGTTTATCCAGGGAGGTGTCCGTGACAAAATTCCCGTTGCTGGACCCGCAGCCCCTGTGGTCAAAGCGGAAAAAGGCAACACCCATGGCCGGCAGCAGTCTGGACAGGACCAATTGTTTGGCTGAATTCATGTTGCCTTCAAGACCGTGGGAGCCCACCACCACCGGGGCATCTGTTGTCTCCGGCAGGTGGAGGATACCCCGAAGGGTCAGGTCGTCTGCAGTAAATTGGGTCTCCACGGTTTTCATCTTGTCTTTACCTTTCTATCCCTGTATAATAATTCGCTTTTGGTAATGATGCGTGCAACCAGGATTTTGTAAATAACCTGTCATTAAAAGACAGTGAAGCTAGAGAAAATATACCCCATTATGGCTGTAAAAAAAAGAAAAACCTATGAACTGGAGATCGTGGATCTTGCCTTTGGCGGCAAAGGTCTGGCCAAGCCGGAGGGCTTTCCCGTATTTGTGGACCGGTGTGTGCCCGGTGATCTGGCGCTGGTGAAAATTGCCAGGAAGAAGAAGTCCTGGGCTGAAGGAAAGTTGATCCATCTGATCACACCGTCTCCCATGCGTGAAGAAGGCCGGTGCGCTTATTGCCGCTTCTGCGGTGGATGCAAATGGCAGGAGGTGCCTTACGACCGTCAGCTTGAATACAAGAAACGGCACGTGGAAGATTCCCTGGCCCATATCGGACGTTTGAAAGATGTCCGGGTGACCGATGTGATTCCCTCTGACCCCATCTATGAATACCGGAACAAGATGGAGTTTTCCTGTGCCTCACACCGGTGGCTGCTGCCGGATGAACTGGCGGATGAGAGCATTAAGAAGGGATTCGGCATCGGCCTTCATGTCCCAGGTACCTTTGACAAGGTCATCGATATCAAACAATGCGAAATCATGCCGTCCCAGGGCAATGCAATCTTGCAGGATGTGCGTGAGTTTGTGGCCGCATCCGGACTGCCTGCCTATCACCTGAGAAGCCATGAAGGATTCTGGCGGTTCATCATGCTGCGTCACTCCGTGGCCCACGACCAGTGGATGGTGAATATTGTCACCAAAGAGAAAAATCTGGAAGTGGTGACGGCGCTGGGCAAACTGCTGGGGGAGAAATACCCCAACATCCGGTCCGTGATGAACAATATCACCGATGCGAAATCCGGTGTCTCCGTTGGGCAGGAAGAGATCCTTATCCACGGTGAGGATCACTTGATCGAGAAATTGGAAGACTTTCAGTTTAAGATTTCAGCCAATTCCTTCTTTCAGACCAATACCCGGGCCTGTGAGAAATTGTACACCAAGGTCCGTGAATACGCGGGGCTGACTGGCACCGAAACCGTTCTGGATCTTTACTCCGGGACCGGCACTATTCCCATCTGGCTGTCCGGTCACGCCAAAAAGGTATACGGTATGGAGATCGTCCACGACGCTGTGGTGGATGCCAGGGAAAACGTCCGGATGAACAATATTGACAACTGTGAGTTTTTTGAGGGCGATATCAAAGACGTATTCCAGAACGTACCGGAAAAACCCGACGTCATTATTATCGATCCGCCCCGGGTGGGCATGCACAAAGATGTGGTGGGTCACGTCCTTGCCCATTCTCCGGAAAAGATCGTCTATGTCTCCTGTAACCCGGCCACCCTTGCCCGGGACCTGGAGATGCTCTCCACCCGGTATGCAGTGCTGGAAGTCACCCCGGTGGACATGTTTCCCCACACCTATCATATTGAGTCGGTGGCGCTGCTGGTCAGAAAGTAAGCTGTCCCTGTTTAAATATAAATTGTCCGGAATATAAAAAGGGCCCCGTTGCAGTGCAGCGGGGCCCTTTTACGCTTTATGTGCTATGGATGCTATCCCATGGACATGTGTGGCCCCTGGGACGCATCCTCCTTGTCCACCGGTTCTGAGAACAGGCAATTCAGGATGAGCATGTCGTCGTCCTTTTCGGATTTGACCTGGTAGGGCAATTTGTTGAACAGTCGGATCATCCCCTTGTTCTGTGGGGAAGTATAGGCGATCAATCCTTTTATACCGTTGTCTTTTGCCGCTGCGGCAAGCTTTTCCTGGAGGATATTGGCAATACCCATGCCCTGGTATTCTTGGGACACGGAATAGGCCACTTCGGCCATGTTGATGATGGTATTCCTGAAATATTCACCCACGGCAATGATTTTTTCAAACCCCAGTTCACCAATGGTGGCCACGATGGTCAGATCGTTCACATAGTCGATTTCATAGGTGGTTTCGATCTGGTCGTGGACAAAGCTTTTCTTCTCATGGAAAAACCGGGATACGATATCCCCACGGTTCATGGTGTAATAGTGTTCCTGAATACTCCGTTCGTCTACCGGTTTGGCCGGCCGGAAGGTGATGGGGACGCCGTTGATTTCCATGACGGCTTCGTACTTGAGGGGATAGACACCTTTGATGGCCTGTTTGAATTTCCTGTCTTTTTCAATCAGGTCCATCTCCTTGGCCTTGGCAAAGAGTTCGTCCCTGTAATCCGGATGTGCAATGGACACCAGGGCCATGGCCCTCTCCTGCAGGGTTTTACCGAACAGGTTCACCACCCCGTATTCGGTGGCCACAAACTGGACATCCCCCCGGGGGACCACCACGGCCGTGTCATCCAGGGTGGGAACGATCCGGCTCTGCCGGCCGTGATCCGCAGTTGAGGTCATCATGAGGATGGATTTGCCCCCTTCGGACATGGCCGCACCCCGGGTGAAGTCCAGCAGGCCGTTGATCCCGGTGTAGTTGTTGAAGGGCAGGGCATCCGCCGCCACCTGGCCGGTGAGGTCGATGGCCATGGCGGTGTTCAGGGTCGTCATCCGGTTGTGTTGACCGATGATGCCCGGGTTGTTTATATAG
>JAKSBB010000263.1 GCA_022361315.1 Desulfobacterales bacterium | reverse complement strand
AGCATGCGGCGGATGCCCATATAGGCTTCCTGGGTAAAATCCTCTTTTGTTTTTTTCTTTTTTGCTCCCATGAAGCCAATCAATATACCAAGGGTCATATAAAATCAACAGAATTCAGCCCGGCAACCCTTGTTTCAGACCCGGAAAATCCTACTGAATTTCATTCACTTAGGCCTTGACAAGCGCGGGGTTTACCGTTACAACCAGAAAAATCTGATTAAATTTTTAATTAAATAACCTGATCTGATTTATGGATCAGGGTCAATAATCAAGGACCACATTCAAGGAGAAGATGAATGGCGTTAGCATTTATGGAGGGCAATGAAGCCGTTGCCAGGGGGGCCATGGCCGCCGGCTGCAATTTTTTTGCAGGCTATCCCATCACCCCTGCCACCACCATTTTCAACAATATGCTCAAGATGCTTCCCCCCAAGGGCGGGGTCTGTGTCCAGGGGGAGGATGAAATCGCCTCCATGGGCTATTGTATCGGCGCGGCCATGGCCGGTAAAAAGGTACTCACCGCCACCTCGGGCCCGGGTATCAGCCTCTATTCCGAACATATTTCCTTTGCCATCGGCAGTGAGATTCCCATGGTGATTGCCGATGTCCAGCGCTTGGGGCCGTCCACCGGTTCAGCCACACGCGGTGCGGATTCCGATATCCAGTTCCTCCGCTGGGGATCCACCTCAGGGGTGCCAGTGATCGTTCTGGCCCCCAAGGATGTCCAGGACTGCTATGCGTTGACGGTACAGGCCTTCAACTATGCGGAACGGTTCAGATGCCCGGTGTTCATCGCCTCCAACAAAGAGATCGGCATGACCAAGGAGAGCTTTGACCTGGATGCGGTCCAGCTGCCGGAGCTGACGGACCGGACGCCATTCGAAGGAGACGCTTTCCTTCCCTTTGAAGCTGCGGCGGACAAGGCGCCGCCCTTCCTGCCCATCGGCGGTAAAACCCTGGTGCGCCAGACCTCTTCCACCCACGGACCGGACGGGTACATCACCATTGATCCCAATACCATTGCCGACTGCCAGGAACGCCTGCGCAAAAAAATCCACACCTTCCGGGATGAGATTTCCCTGGTCGAGGAAAATATGGTGCCGGATACCGATACCCTGGTCATCTCCTACGGCATCACCTCACGGGCCGTGGAAGATGCGGCAGCCGCCCTTGCGGAAAAAGGCAGCCCCGTTTCCACCCTGTCGTTCAAGACCCTGTGGCCGGTGCCTGAGCAGGTATTGATCCGGGCGGCAGAACGCTTCTCCCGCATCGTGGTAATCGAGATGAACCTGGGGCAGTACGTCAACGAGATCCGGCGGATCCTCCAGGGCAAACGGGTTGATTTTTACGGACAGATGAACGGGGTATTGATTCCGCCGGTGAAGATTATGGAGGCCATTGAAAATGACTAGTTTCTTGAATAAAAACCGTCCCCCCGTATATTGCCCGGGCTGTACCCACGACCGGATCACCAAAGGGCTGGACAAAACCCTGGTGGACCTGGGACTCCGCGCCGACAACACCGTGATCGTCACCGACATCGGCTGCTCCGGACTGTTTGACACCTTTTTCAACGTCCATGCCCTTCACGGGGTCCACGGCCGTGCCCTGACCTACGCTGCCGGCCTGAAGCTGGCAGATCCCTCCCTGAACGTTATCGTGACCATGGGAGACGGGGGCTTAGGCATCGGCGGCGCCCACGTGCTTGCGGCCTGCCGCAAAAACCTGGACCTCACCCTCATCATCCTCAACAACTTCAACTTCGGCATGACCGGCGGGCAGTACTCCGCCACCACCCCTGCCGATGCCATTGTGGGCTCCGAGTTTTTGAACCAGGCAGAAATCCCCATCGACATCTGCCGGGTGGCAAAGGCTGCCGGCGCCACCTATGTTTCCAGGATCTCCGGCCATGATGCAGGACTTCCGGACGAACTGGGCCGTGCCATTCAACACAAGGGATTCTCCGTTGTGGAAACCCTGGGTATGTGTACGGGCCGCTACACCAAGAACAACCAGCTTACCCCCAAAGTGATCGATCAGATGATCGAGGAGATGCCCCGGGAAGGCGGTGTGGTGGAAGAGAACATGCGGCCGGAATACGGGGAACGCTACCGCGCCCTGGCCGAAGAAAAGGGCAAATATCCCGAACCGCTGATCATTGAAAAAACCTATGAGCTGAAAGATCCCAAACGCCAGGAGATGGTCATCCTGGGGTCTGCCGGCATGCGTATCGTCCCCGCCGGGGATATCGTCTGCTATGCCGGTATAGCCGCAGGCCTGAATGCCTCCATTAAGAACGATTACAACATTACCGTACTCCGGGGGCAATCCGTTTCCGAGATCCTGCTAAGCCCGGAAAAGATCACCTATACCGGCCTTGAATCCCCGGCCGTGGTCCTGGCCCTGAGTGACGAAGGTGTCCAGCGCCGCAAAAAGATCTTTGCAAACCTGTCGCCGGAAACTTTCGTACTCAAAGAGGCAAGTGTCACCATTCCGGAGACACCGGCACAGGTGGAAGAGATCGACTTCAAGCCCTTTAAAATCAGAAAGCCGGACTGGGCCCTGGCGTCCCTGGGTATTCTGGCCAAAAAGGAATTGGTCATCACCAGGGATATGCTGGAGTCTGCCCTGAAATCCAGGTTCAACGACAAGGTATACAACCTGGCCATGGAAACCATCAATAAAGTGTCCTGACCAGTAAATACCAAATCCCCCTGCCGTCCCCGGTTTTCCCGGGGACGGCACCACCCCAAAAGTCATTTGAGGTTTATATAAGTCAGCATCGGTTAATCATCACCGGTTTATCTTGACATATCCCCCCGCCTCCCATACTCAATCACCCTGAATTCCATTCAACGCAATTGCACGAGACGATTGAACCCAGAGAGGTGATATGGCAGACAAAGGGCTTCGGACAAGATTCAAAACCCCGGCTTTGACACCGGGACACATCCCCCCATGGTTAAAGCAAACCGCACTTTTGACGGTGAACAGCGATACCCTGCGCCCCGGAGGACTCACCCTGACCCGAAGGGCGGCAGAGTTCTGTAACTTCACACCCGGAAACCGTATCCTGGACGTGGGCTGCGGCAGCGGTATGACCCTGTCAGATCTGGCCGGAAATTTAAGAATCCATGGCACCGGCTGCGACCCTGATCCTGTTCAGCTTGCCAGGGCCGGCCGAAAAACAAGTGCACCGCAATCTTTTGTCCAAAGCGGCCTGCCGGATCTTCCCTTTGCCCCTGAAAGCTGGGATGGAATCTTCTGCGAATGTGTGCTTTCCCTGTTCAGCTACCGTCCGGATTGTCTAGCTGAGCTATATCGACTGACAGCTCCCAAAGGCCACCTGGTCATCACGGATCTTTATCTACGGAAATGGATGCCGGAACTGCCGTTCCAAGAAAGGATTCCAGCCGGCACCTGTCTGGAAGGCGCCATCCCCATGTTTCAGATGCTCCAGGCCATCGAAGGGGCCGGCTTTGACATCACCATGATTGAAGACCACTCCCCCCTGCTAAGGCAGCTGGGAACGGCAACGGCCTTTTCCGGCCGGAGAATGCAGAAAACCGGGTATTGTATGATTGTGGCAAGAAAATACTAACCCCATAGCATCTTTCTATGACGTCTCTTGCAACGCCTCATTGTCGGCAGTTCCTTTGTTCGCAACAGCCACAATCAGGGCAGACATAATAATAAGCGTCCCTCCCCCTGCCTGGATCCATCCCAGTTGCTGGTTCAGCACCAGTGCGGCCAGAATCACCGTGGTCACCGGCTCAAAGGTGGAGAGCATGGAGGCACTCACGGCACCGATACGGTTCATTCCCAGAAAATAAGTGTAAATGGCCACGAAGGTGCAGATAAGACCGATGGCCCCGATACAGGCCCAGGTGGTGCCGTCGCCGGGGATAAAAAAACCGGATTTCAGATTCATGAGGAGATAGGTCCCGGCAGCGGAAAGAATGATCACCAGGCTTGAATTGAGGGTATCGTTCCGTTTCATCACCCGGGCACCGGCGATATTGTACACGGCATAAATAACTGCTGCCGCAACCCCGTAGAGTAGCCCCAAAGGGTTTCCGGAAAGCTCCGGCCCGATGACCAGCACCACCCCCGACAGGGCCAGGGCCAGGGCCAGAAGTTTTTTTCGGGTCAGGGCCTCATCCAGGAAGTAAACGGACAACATGGCCACCAGCACCGGATAAATATAGAGAAGGATTGCGGTCAGGGAAGCCGGTATCAGGGTCAGGGAGGTAAAAAAAGTATAGGACTGTCCTGCATAACCAATCCCCCCCATGGCAATCAGGATGACCAGATCCCGTCCTTTGGGGAAGGGCTGCCGCCGCCAGAGGACCACCGGAATCATGATCACGGCAGCAATGGCAAACCGATAGAACAGCAGGGACGGCACAGTGATGCCCGATCCATATACAACATCTGCAAATATGGCCATGGTGCCGAAGGAAGCGGCTGAAATAATGATCAGTGCAATACCCATCAGATGATTCATTTTGATACCCTCATAATGAATT
>JAKSBB010000747.1 GCA_022361315.1 Desulfobacterales bacterium | reverse complement strand
TTTTTCAACCCTTTTTCCTGTGGAGACCGAAATGACAGCACACTGGCAGCAGGCGGTTCAACGCCTCTGGGGCATCGAAGGAGAGTTTAAACGACTTGACGGTGAGTACGACCTGAATTTCAAAATCGGTTCAACCCATATCCTTAAAGTCATGCGGGAAGGCTGCGACCCGGATCTTGTTGAGTTGCAATGCCTTGCACTGAAACATCTTGCCGGCCATCCCCTGCCCATGGTGGTGCCGTCCGAAACAGACAGGCTCTATGAAATCGTCAGGGATGAAAGCGGCGCGGAAAGGGTTGTCTGGATCATCGAATGTCTTGAAGGCAAGACCTGGGCGGATTTCAGGCCAAAATCCCCGGATCTGATCCGTAAGCTCGGCGAAGTGCTTGGTGCCGTCAACACGGCGCTGGCGGATTTTAATCATCCCGGGTTGAACCGGGACTTCAAATGGCACCTGCCCTCGGGCAACTGGATCGCCGGCCACCTGGATGTCATCACCGATACATCCCGGCAAACTATTATCCGACAGATTCTGGATGAATACGCCGGTATCAAACCGGCACTGGATGCCCTGCCGGCCCAGGCCATCCATAACGATGTCAACGATTACAATATTCTGGTCACCGGCAGCCTGACGCAAGCACCGGCCGTGTCCGGCCTCATTGATCTCGGGGACATGTGCGCATCCCCCGTGGTCTGCGATCTGGCCATTGCTGCGGCATACGTGGTTCTGGATTACCCGGAACCGGAAGCGGCCCTGGAAAACCTGGTGAAGGGCTTTCACCGGACCTACCCGCTGTCCCCGGAAGAAATAGATATGATCTGGCCCCTGCTGCGGCTCCGCCTGGCCGTATCCGTGGTCAACTCCACCATGATGGCGGCGGAAAAACCGAATGATCCCTATGTGATCATTTCCCAGGGGCCAGCCTGGGCCTTTCTGGAGTCAGGGGTATCTGAGCCGGATCTTATTTCAGCCCGCCTGCGGGCGGCCTGCGGTTGCGGCGTGACAGATCACACCGCCCCGGTTACGGCCTGGCAGGAAGAGAACCGCGGCAGCTTTGCCCCTGTTCTCGGGCAGCCGTTGGATGAACTGCCCCGGGTCTGCCTGTCCGTTGCCGACAGCACGTTGCCCCAAGATCCCTTTAATATGACCGATGACGAGGCGGCCGTCCTTGTTGAAGACACCGGCGGCTATCACCTGGGATACTATGCAGAGCCCCGCCTGATCTATACGGATAAGGCCTTTTACAAAGGGCCGTTCAAGGCCAGCAGCCGCAGAACCGTCCACATCGGTGTGGACATTTTTGCCCCGGCCGGCACAGAGGTCCACGCCCCTGCAGAGGCCACAGTGGCTGCGGTTGAAAACCGGGCGCACCACCTGGACTACGGCGGTCTTGTCATCCTCCGCCACGACACCCCGGACGGTGCTGAATTCTTCACCCTCTACGGCCATCTGAACCCGTACTCCATTGCATCTCTCACTGCAGGGCAGCCCCTTGAAAAAGGCCAGGCCTTTGCCGCCCTGGGCGAACAGACCCATAACGGGGGCTGGGCCCCTCACCTGCACTTTCAGACCAGTCCTTTCAATACGGATCCCAACTGGCCGGGGGCCGTGGATCCGGATGAACTTGAATTCTGGTCAAAGATTTACCCCAACCCGGCGGCACTCCTGAACCTTGCCGATGATACCCTTGCCTACCAGCCCCCTTCCAAGCCGGACGTTCTGGCCGAAAGAAAGGCACGGTTCGGGGATAACCTGAAACTGACCTACACCGACCCGGTCATGTTTCTGCGGGGCTGGAAAACCCACCTCTTTGACGAATGGGGAAGACCCTACCTGGACAGCTACAACAACGTGCCCCACGTGGGACATGCCCACCCCCGTATCCAGGCGGTGGCTGCAGACCAGCTCAAACGGATGAACAGCAACACCCGCTATCTCCATCCGGCCCAGATCGCCTTTGCCGAAAAGATCGCCTCCTACATGCCGGACCCGCTGTCCGTCTGTTTCTTTCTCAACTCAGGCTCCGAGGCCAACGAACTGACCCTGCGGCTTGCCCGGGCCCATTCCGGCGGGAAAGACATGATCACCCCGGATCACGGGTACCACGGCAACACCACGGGCTGCATCGATATCTCGGCCTACAAATTCAACGCCAAAGGCGGGGTGGGGCATTCGGACTGGGTCCACCTGATTGAGGTGGCGGACGATTACCGCGGCAGCTTCCGGCGGGGGGAACCCGATATTGAACAGAAATACGCCGACCTGGTGGATGATGCCCTCGAAAGGATCGATGCCCGTGGGGGCAAACTGGCCGGTTTTATCGCCGAAACCTTCCCCAGTGTGGGGGGCCAGATCATCCCCCCCAAAGGGTATCTGCCGGCGGTGTATGAAAAGATCCGGAAGGCCGGCGGCGTCTGCATCGCCGATGAGGTGCAGACCGGATTAGGTCGTCTCGGTGAATATTTCTTCGGCTTTGAACAGCAGGGGGCGGTGCCCGATATCGTGGTCCTGGGCAAACCCATCGGCAACGGCCATCCCCTGGGGGTTGTGGTCACCACCCGGGAAATTGCGGACAGCTTTGCCAAAGGCCCCGAATTCTTTTCCACCTTCGGCGGCTCCACCCTCTCCTGCCGCACCGGCCTTGAGGTGGTCACCATTGTTGAGGATGAAGGCCTGCAGGACAACGCCAAAAGGATGGGAGATAAACTCCAGGCAGGCCTGCGGGAATTTCTGGACAAATACGACATTGTCGGGGATGTCCGGGGCTACGGCCTTTTCATCGGCCTTGACCTGGTCACCTGCAAAGAGACCCGGGAGCCGGCAACCGACATCGCCGACTACGTGAAAAACCGCATGCGCGAACATAGGATCCTGATGGGCAGTGAAGGCCCCTTTGACAATATTTTAAAGATAAGACCGCCCATGACCGTTGAAGAGAATGATATAAATTTCATCCTCCAGGTGATGGACAAAGTGCTGGATGAGGCCCAGTCTTTGATGGGCGAATAAATCAGACCAAGATTAAAGTCCCCCGGCGGGTACTGCCTGCCGGGGGACTTTTATATGGGCAATGGCATTGCCAACACCCGTATTGACATTAAAGGATAAACCCACTATCTTTGCACGGTTATTGAGGAAACGATCTGCAAACAAATGAAATCCCGCCGCACCATAAAAAAACACCCCACAGCCCGGCTGATCATAGCCGCACTGATTCAATGGCTGTGTATCGGCAGTTTCCTCTGCACATCCGCCCTTTGCCACCCCCACCTCCCTGAGATGGTAAGGCCCTATGATACGGTGTTTGCAATACCAGCCCAAACAGCTCTGCTGTCCGGGGCAACAGACAGCCACGAACACAGTTG
>JAKSBB010000104.1 GCA_022361315.1 Desulfobacterales bacterium | reverse complement strand
TGGACAATAACCTGAAAGCGCCCCTGGTGGTCAACACCGAGTGAGGGCACTCATATTTTGCGATCCTGGAAGGATTGCGCAAATTCAACATTCCTCACAAGTTTGAACTCACCACCATTATTGAACTCTATGCCCAGTGGATCCGCGAGGGCAAACTGGATGTAAACGCCGACTGGAACAAGGAAATCGGCGCCAAGTTCACGGTTCAGGACCCCTGCAACATCGCCCGGAAAAGCGGTTCCAACAAAATCGTCGACGATCTGCGCTTTGTGGTCAAAACCGTGGTGGGCGAAGAAAACTTCATCGACACCGTGCCCAACCGCATCAATAACTTCTGCTGCGGCGGGGGCGGCGGCGCACTCCAGGCCGGTTTCCCGGACCAGCGCCGGGCCTACGGCAAAATCAAATATGACCAGATCATGGCAACAGGCGCGGACTATGTGATCGCGCCCTGTCACAACTGCCACGGCCAGATCGAGGATATCGGCCATCATTACGGTGGCAACTACCACGTGGTTCACCTCTGGACCATCCTCTGCCTTGCCATGGGATGTCTGGCAGATACCGAACGCACCTATCTCGGGCCGGATCTGGCCGAGGTGGGTCTATAATAAGGAGGGATGCAATGGCACAAAAAGGTAACGGGTCGGTAATGGTTGTCGGTGCCGGCATTGCCGGTATCCAGGCATCCCTGGATCTGGCGGATTCGGGATACCTGGTATACCTGGTGGATAAAAACACGGCCATCGGCGGTACCATGGCCCAGCTGGATAAGACCTTTCCCACAAACGACTGCTCCATGTGTATTATCTCCCCCAAACTGGTGGAGGCAGGAAGACATCTGAATATCGAGCTGCTCACCATGTCGCAGATCGAAAGTGTGGACGGAGAGGAAGGGGATTTCACGGTAAAGGTCCGGGAAAACCCAAGATTCATCGATACGGAAAAATGTACGGCCTGCGGGGAATGTTCCGACGCCTGTCCGGTGGAACTGCCCAGCCGGTTCGACG
>JAKSBB010000896.1 GCA_022361315.1 Desulfobacterales bacterium | reverse complement strand
GAATGTGCTGGAGCCAATACAGGAGTCCATGCCGGTGTTCAAGTCCATCAGTGCGTGTAACTTCCTGCATTGTCTGCCAGGGACCATGGCGGACAAAGGGGTGTTCTTTGAGAATATGCTACCGTATCTTGAAAAAGGCGGGGTGTTTTTCGGGGCCACGGTACTGGGTAAAGATGTGGACGCCGGCCGGCTGTATCGCTGGTTTAATTCGCAGTATAACAAAGCGGCGATTTTCTCCAACCGGAAGGACAGTCTGGCGGCTCTGGAGAGGGTTCTTGCATCACATTTCAGGCAGTATTCCTTTGAACAATGCGGGGCATATGGATTGTTCCGGGGAATAAAGTAAGGGCCGCCCTCTCCTTTACGCTTTTACAGCCGCGATCAACAGCCCCTTCACCGGGGTGCCGGACTGGTTCCGGATATCGGTTCTGCTGATCTCTTTGATTTGCAGGCCGTGCCGGTTCAGGCAGGCCTCTATATAGCCTTCTGCATGGGCATAACGACCGCTGGGATAGAGTTTGTACTCTGCGGGGTCATCCCGCAGTTCTTCCACTGAAAAGGCAAGGGCGCCGCCGGCGACAAGAAAATCTGATGCGGAGCTGATGATCTTGTCCAGATTCCCGAAATAGACGAAGACGTCTGAGCTGTAGATGAGGTGGAATTTCTCCGGGAATGTCCATTCCTGGAGAACATCAAACATCTCAAGCCGGTCATAGAGATCTTTTTCCGAGGCTTTTTCAAGCATCTTTGTTGAGACGTCCACCCCGGTGAGATGCACTGCAAAGGGCCGGTACAACGCCGCGCCGAGACCGGTGCCGCAGCCGAGATCCAGGATACGCATCTTTTCACTCAAACAGGGTTGCACCAGGTTAAATAAGAGTTCCGGAGTTTTGTAGGCCAGATCATCCACCAGGATGGTTTCAAAATTTTCTGCACATTGGTCGAAGATACTGCGGACATGTTCGACAGGCGCGGCATCCGGGGTTTCGTCCCCTTTGATGCTTTGAAGCATGAAGGTGGCGATGTCGTTGTCCGGTTGTAGTTTAAGCACCGCGGTGTAGTGTGCTTCCGCCGCTTTGAACTGTTTTTGCTTCTGAAGCAGTATCCCGAGGTTTAAATGGGGGGAGGCATAGTCCGGCTGGATGTCGATGGCTTTTCTGTAAGAGGCTGACGCTTTTTCCGTCAGACTCTGCTCGTCCTGGGCCACACCGAGGTTGTTCCAGGCCGCTGCCATATCCGGGGCAAACTTCACAGCCTTGAGGAAACTTTCCATGGCCGCATCCTGTTGACCGGTTTCCCGGTAGGCCACGCCCAGATTATTCCAGGCCGGGCCGATGGCGGGCTGCTGGTCCAGCATCCGCTTATAAAGGTCTATGGCCCCCCCATGATCCGCCTCCATCTGCTTCATCCGGCCCAAATTGTAACAGGCGGAGAGATCCGGAGGATTGAGGCCGGCGGCTTTCTCAAATACGGGTTTGGCTTTCTCAGTCCACCCCTGGTCCAGATAGAGGTTGCCCAGAGCAGCCAGTACCCGGCCCCAGTCCGGGCGTTCCTTTAACAGCTTTTCGTAACCTTTTTCCGCGTCCTCAAGCCTGCCGCTTCTATGGGCGGAGTAATAGGTGTTAAACTCACGTTCCTTTTTATGGGGTTCATTTCCCATTTGCCGCTTCCCTCTTCATCCGTTATTTGGGTACCCAGCTATAAATATCGTACCGCAATAGCATATAACCACCCAGCTCTGCCATGAAAATCCGACCGGTATTATTTATCGGGGCAATGGGAGGCTTTGGACACGTACAGCTGCAAATCCGCCCGTTTGATGATGTCAAAGTGGGTCTTATCGGTATCTGCGAATTCCGAAACCCCGTAACTGAAGCCAGAGTTGGGGGTAACCTGGTCCATCTCCGCCCGCACCATTTCCACCAGGTCGTTCACCAGGATGTAGACGCCTCGGGCTTGGGTGTTCGGACATATCAGGAGAAACTCATCTCCGCCCCAGCGGCCGAAGACGTCCACGGACCGGATTCTGCGGCGGACACCTGAGGCAAAGGCCTGCAGGATTTTATCCCCCGTATGGTGGCCCAGGGTATCGTTGATCTCTTTAAAACGGTTCAGGTCAAACAATGCCACAGAAAAGATATTGCGGCTACGGCTGCTGCGGGAAAACTCGTTGGCCAGCACCGCTTCCAGTTTGTAGCGGTTGCAGACCCGGGTCAGGCTGTCTATCTCCGCCATGAACCGAAGTTCCTGTTTCCGGCAGAGGAGTTCCAGGTCAGTTTCAATGGAGGTGCGGAATTCATAGATGAGTTTTCTGAAATCATCTCTGTACGTGTTGGTTTTGCTGTCCAGGACACAGATGGTGCCGAAGAATTCCTCATCCGGCCACTTGAGGGGAAGGCCGTAGTAGGAGATCATGTTGAGTTTTACATCGGGGTTGTCCTGCCATGCGGCGTCGGCAAGTGCATTGTGGATAACAAGCTCGGTGTTTGTGCCTATGACGGTTTCGCAGTACAGGCCACTTCCAAGGCTGTCGCTGCCGCCCGTCTCATAGGGATTTTCCGGGTTCCGGCTTTTGGTAAACACCTGCATGGCATCCGGGGTGATTTCCATGATCAATGCGGCAGGGACGTTTAAAATGTTTGCAATCAGGTCGAGAATCCGCTGCCATTTTTCCATGACGTCCCGGAGCACCTGTGGTTTGTCCGTGTCCGAAATGGACACAATCGTCTTACGCCCCTGTTTTCGCAGGAGGACATCGGTATTCCGCCTCATTGCAACCCCTCATTTCATTTATGGTATTCAATCAGTTTACCCCAATCGGGTGTAAAATTAAATACCTGTAAACCATGAGTCAGCGGATTTACACGTAAATTTAAGCTATTGGGATCGCTTAAGGCAGTTTTTACAGATCCCGTCCAAACGCATCTCCAGCTTGTCGATGCGGCCGGGAAAGGTATCGGCGAATTGTTGGAACTCCACACTCAACGCCCCGGGATCCAGACAGTCCATCTGGCCGCAGGCCGTGCAATAGAAGTGGGGGTGGGCCTGGTGATGGCGGTTGGGGGCCAGGCCGTAATAGGCGGCCCTGCCGCCGGTGCTGATCCGGTCCACCACGCCTTTTTCCACCAGGAGATCCAGAATGCGGTAGACCGTGACGCGGTTGATGGGGGTGGTCCGTTCCAGGGTTTCGTGAATATCCGAGGCAGAGAGGGGAAATCTGTTGTTGCCCACGACTTCCAGGACCCGGAGGCGGTTGCGGGTGGGGTCCAGGCTGACGGAACTCAATATTTCATTATAATCACAATGTATGCACATGGGAGATATTATCCTTCACGGGCTTCGGCCAGGGCCGGGGTGTTCTGTTCTGTCACAGGATCCGTTTCCGGCACATCCGTCTGTTCGATTGTCCTGCGCCTGTTCCGTAATTTTGATGTCACCGTCTCCAGCAGCAGGGATACCAGAAAGCCCATACCGGCCACCATAATGATGGCGGCCCCCGAGGTCAGGTCGTATTCATAGGAGAGCCACAGACCGCAGATGGTGAATACGGCACCGAGGATGGCTGCCCCCACCATCATCCCGGCCAGGGATTTGGCGTATTTCTCCATGATGAAAGGAGGAATGGTCATCAGGGCAATCACCATAATCAGTCCCACCACCTGGATCACCATGACCACGGTGAGACCCAGCATGGCAATGAGGCCGAAATAAATCCGGGTTACAGGCACCCCGCGAATCCGGGCGAATTCCTCATCGTAGGACACGGCCAGGATTTCCTTATAGTAAAAGGCAGTCAGGCCTATGATAAACACCCCCATCCCCGCCATGATCAGGAGATCGGACCGGGGAACGGTGAGAATGCTGCCGAAAAGATAACTCATGAGATCCACGTTGTATCCCGGGGTGAGATCCACCAGGATGATACCGAAGGCCATGCCCAGGGCCCAGATGACCCCGATGATGGTGTCGGCCCTATGCCTGGCCTTCAGGGTGACGGCGGCCATGAGCATGGAGGCGGCCAGGGAAAACCCCATGGTACCCAGCATCACCGGCCATTTAAAGTAAAAGGCCAGGCCGATGCCCCCGTATGCTGCGTGGGCGATGCCCCCGGAGAGGAAAACGATGCGGTTGACCACCACAAGGGAGCCCATGATGCCGCAGATCACGGCGGTGAGCAGGCCTGCGGCGATGGCGTTCTGCATGAATTCAAACTGGAGTATATCCATTTTCAGGCCTCCTTTGCGGTCCGGTTATTCTTGGGCATGCCCCGGGCAATCACATGGGCCCGGCAGACATCCTCCACCGAGCAGGAATACATGGTTTCCAACATATCTCCGGTGAGGGCCTCATGGGAGTGGTAGTGGAGACCCTGGTTGACACAGGCCACGTTTTTAACGTGCTGGGAAACGATGACCAGGTCGTGGCTCACCACCATGATGGCCACCTCCCGGTTCAGGGTTTCCAGAAGTTTATAAAAATCTGCCTGACCCTTGGTGTCGATGCTGGCCGTGGGTTCGTCCAGCAGCAACAGCCGGGGATGGGTCATGAGGGAACGGGCGATAAACACCCGCTGCCGCTGGCCGCCGGACATTTCACCGATCCGCTTATGGGCGTGGGCGGCCATGTCCAGCCGGTCCAGAATTTCCATGGCCGTTTCCCGTTCCTTCTCCTTGGAGATCTTGGGCCGGTTCCCCCCGGGATCCAGGCACCCCATCAGCACCACGTCCAGGGCAGTGATGGGGAACTTTTCGTTGATGTGGACATTCTGGGGGACGTACCCGATGGCGGAACAGGCTTTGCCCGGCGCCCCGCCCATGACCCGAATACTCCCCCGGTCCGGCTTAATCAACCCCAGGACCAGCTTCAGCAGGGTGGACTTCCCCCCGCCGTTGGGACCGATGACGGCTATGAAATCTTTCTCCCGGATGGTGAGGTTGACATCCGACAGCACGGCCTGGCCGTTGTAGGAGAAGCCAACCCCTTCGATCTCGACAATTGCTTTTTCAAGTATCCGGCTTATTTTAGGGCCTCCTTGAACTGGGCTGCGATGGTTAAAATATTTTCCTTCCAGTTTTCTGCCAGGGGATCGGCCTTCACCACCCGGCCTCTGATCTCCCTTGCCACCAGCTTTGCACTTTTAGATGAGAACTGGGGCTGGACAAAAATAATCTTCACCTGTTCGTCTCTGGCATGATGAATAAGCTCCTTGAGCTGGGCCGGTTTGGGATCCTTTCCTTCGACTTCGATGGGCACCTGAACCAGTCCGTAGTCGTGGGCCAGGTAGCCCCAGGCCGGATGGAAGACCATGAACTTCATTCCCTGGCTGCCTTTGAACATTTCCCGTAATTCTCCGTCCAGCTGCCTCAACTCGTTGACAAAAGCCTCATGGTTCCGGGTATAGAACTCCTGGTTGACAGGATCGGCTTCCACCAGGGCATGGAGGGTTTTGGCGGCGATCATCAATACCCGTTCCGGGGAAGTCCAGACATGGGGGTCCAGCCCTTCGTGGCCGTGACCTTCTTCGGCATGCGCGTCATGGTGCCCCTCATGGTGATCTTCGCCATGATGTCCCTCATCATGATGCTCACCGTCGTGGTGCCCGTCTTCATGATGTTCACCCTCATGGTGTTCCCCGTAATGGTGGTCCTCCCCATGGTGACCGTGTTCCTCTTCACCATGATGATGGGCAACCATGTCTATTTTTTTGATGCCCTCATCCGTATGAACAATGGTCAGATTCTTATTTGTGGCCTCAAATTTCTTCAGCCAGAAGTTTTCAAAGGGTACGCCGATGGAAAAGTAGAGCCGCGCCTTTGACAGCTTGGCCATCTGGGAGGGTTTGGGCTCATAGGTATGGGGGTCGGCCCCGGGCTTCACCATCACTGAGACATCCACCTTATCCCCGCCAATTTGTTGCACGAAATATTTCTGGGGAAGGATACTGACGAATACGGGAACAGGCTTTGCGGCCAGGACCGGCTGAGCAAAGAACAGCACTAAACATGTGATAATTAATTTTGTGGGCAACGGCTTCATGGCTTTTTTCCTTTCGTAAGGTATACGTGTTCGGAAACGGATTTTCAATTACTTTTACGGGCTCACCGGATACCGGTCAAAACCGGCCGGCACCTGTATGCAACTTTATTGCATTTCACATGTTTGTCAAGCCTAACCCATAAATTATGGCGATTTGTGCTAAAACTTCAATGTCCGTTTCCGTCACTTTATCTGCAACATTTTTGCGTTTCGGAATTTGGCCGGGGATGTTCGAATTTTCAAAATTACTGGTATGCACCCGACTTTAGTGATATGGGGAACATCAAACGGGATCTAACCAAAATCCAAAGCAGAGAAGGACATATCCATGCGGTCGACAAAAGTGATTCATACGGTAAGCTGTCATGCGGAAGGGGAAGTGGGAGATGTTATTGTGGGCGGTGTCGCACCGCCGCCGGGGGAGACCCTCTGGGAGCAGTCCCGGTGGATCGCAAAGGACGACACCCTTCGCAACTTCATGCTCAACGAGCCCAGGGGCGGGGTCTTCCGTCATGTAAATCTCCTGGTGCCGCCCAAACACCCCGACGCCCAGATGGGATGGATCATCATGGAACCTGCGGATACGCCCCCCATGTCCGGCTCCAACAGTATCTGCGTGTCCACCGTCCTCCTGGAGGCGGGTATCCTGCCCATGGAAGAGCCCCGGACCGTCCTGACCCTCGAAGCTCCGGGGGGCCTCATCAAAGCCGTGGCAGACTGCAAAGACGGCAAAGTGCAGCAGATGACCGTGCACAACGTCCCTTCCTTTGCCCAGCGGCTGGACGCCCCCCTGGAAGTGGAAGGCATCGGCACCCTCACCGTGGATACGGCCTACGGCGGGGACAGCTTCGTCATTGTTAATGCCAAAGACCTGGGATTTGAGGTCACCCCTGACGAAGCCAGGGAAATGGCTGAGATGGGGGTTAAAATCACCAATGCCGCCACCGAGCAGTTAGGGTTTGTTCATCCGGAAAACCCGGACTGGACCCATATTTCCTTTTGCCAGATCGCAGCGCCCCTGACCCGGGAAAACGGGATACTCAAAGGAAAAAACACTGTGGTTATCCAGCCCGGCAAATTAGACCGGTCTCCCACCGGAACGGGATGTTCCGCAAGGATGGCGGTACTTGCCCGGCGGGGAGAGTTGACACCCGGCGACCGTTTTATCGGGGAGTCCGTGATCGGCTCCCGGTTCAACTGCAGGCTTGAATCTTTTACCCGCATCGGGGATGTGGAGGCGATTATCCCTGCGATCTCCGGCCGTGCCTGGGTGACCGGCACCCACCAGCACATGCTGGACCCGGACGATCCCTGGCCGGAGGGCTACCGCGTGGCTGATACCTGGCCCAAGCTGACCTAAACCGGAGGTACAGATGACACCACCAGAAGAGGTTTCCTATTGCGGTCTGGACTGCGAGGCCTGTGACGCCTTTGTGGCCACCCGGGACAATGATAACCAATTGCGTACCCAGGTGGCCCGGAGATGGTCAACACTTTATAACCGTGAGGTACGGCCGGAGGATGTCTACTGCCGGGGATGCAAGTCCGAAGGCACCCAGGGGATTTACTGCCAGACCATCTGCCCCATAAAGCCATGCTGCCGGGAGAAGGGATTTACCACCTGTGCGGAATGCGGAGCGTTTCCCTGTAAAGATCTGAAAGCGGTGTTTGATTTCTGCCCTGAGGCCAGGGAACGGCTGGAACGTCTGAGAGACAGATAAAAAGGCCAAAGGCCTTAATTCAGGTCCTGATTTTCCTTCTTTTTAACCGGCACCTTAAGGACCTGTACCCCTTCCTTTTCAAGGGTTTTTTCCTCTTCCTGGGTGGTGGTGCCCCGGATGTTGCGGAACTCTTTGGCACCGTAGTGCATCTCCAGGGCCTCCTTGGCAAAGGAGCCCCCTACGTCTTCGTAATTTTTTTCCACGTAGTCCGCCACCCGTTCGGTGAATTCGGCCAGCGCCTCCTGATTGGCGTGGTAAGCGGGATGGGCCTGACGGGAGGACGGGGAGGAAGAGGTGCGGACCGCCACGGCGGACAGCTTGGGAGAGACGGAAAAGCTTTCGCACACCGGGCATTGGAGAAGTCCTTCCTCCTGCTGCCGGTCCAGATCGGCGCGGTCTTCGAACCACCCTTCAAAGGTGTGGCCGTTTACGCATTCAAGGTCAAATACGATCATTGCTCTACCATCACTCCCGGTTTCTAAATTCCTTCGCCTGGTTCCCTTTACCTGGTATCAGGCGCATTTCCTGATATTTTACCAATAATTATAGGTCGGGTATAAGCTATTTCTGCATTTTTTTCAATTGTGAAATCCGTGCCAGGTCCGTCTCAGACCGGACACAGGGATAAAGGCTGTTGTTGGTGAGGCCGGGGTGGGCAGTGATATCCAGACGGGCATGGCGGACCGCGTCCGACCACATGGGGGTATGGGGGATGGGGGTGTAATAGGCCAGCACAGGGAGGATACCGGACTGCCTGACGATATCCATGGAAGTTTCCACCTCGTCCAGATCCTGGCCGGGCAGGCCGCAGAGGAGGTAGGCACCGAGCTGCTCCCGGCTGAACCCGGCCGCTCTCAAACCGTCCACAGCCCGGAAAAACTCCATGGCCTTAACCTTGTGGTCGTGGTGGCGATCCGGCGAGAAGTCTGCGGTTTCCAGCCCCAGCCGGATGGCCTTGAATCCGGCCCTGAACATGAGGTCTGCTGCCCTCGGGGTGATCTCCCGGATATGTACCGCATTGGGGGTATGGAAGTTCACCTCCATATCCGAGGCAATCACCTTCTCAAACAGGGGAAAGGCGTATTTTTCCGGATTAATCATCAGGGCATCGTCATAAAAGGCAAAATTTTTAACACCGAAGTTGTCGTGCCAGTGACGGATCTCACCAAACACATGATCCGGGGATCGGCGGCGCAGCCGGGGCTCCAGAAAGGCGGAGGCACAATATTCACAGGAAAAAGGGCAGCCCTTGGTGGTCTGGATCGGGGCGTAGGCCAGGTGGTTTTGAAGATCCAGTGCCGGATAGGGATAGGTATCCAGGTCATCCGGGTCCGGCATCCGTTCCAGCCGATAGCCGGTGTGGGCCAACACAAGATCGGCCAGTTGTTCTTCCCCGGGGCCGGCAACCACATGGTCTGCCCCGGAATGTTCCCGGGCATGGTCTTCGTAAAGGGTGGCGTAGATCCCCCCCAGCACCACCGGCACATCGGGAAACACCGATTTCACAAGATCGATGGTCTCCGCCACACCGGAAGCCCAATAGGTCATCAGCGAGGTCACCAGGATGAGGTCTGGCCGGCCATATTGCTGCCGGTCCTGATTCCGGGCAAAGGCCTCAAGATCCCGGGCCATCCACTCCTTTGGAATGCCATACCTGCAGTAAGCTTTGGTTTCATCCGCCAGATGCGGGGCCATGGGCGCGGGAAAGGGAATCTGGAACTTGTCAAAGGGCCCCCGGCCGTCCCAGTCCACCCGGGGGGGCGCGGACCGGTTGGGATGAAACCGGTTCATGCAGTCCAGGAAACTGACCCGCACACCGTTGTCCCGGAGGACGGCGGCAAGGGCCAGCAGCCCTAACGGCCGGGCCCAGAAATCAAAGGCGGCAAAGTCGTGGATCCAGGGATTTACGCAGAGGATATGAGGCGGATCAGTCTTCAAAGTACTTCATGGAGGTTTTTTTCAGCTCCTGGCGGGAAAACAATAAAGAATAGTTGTCTTCGTTGATGGCTTCGGACACCCGTCTGGCAATGTCGTAACACTCTTCTTCGGTGGCACCGTGCACCATGGTGTACAGGTTGTTGTCCCATCCCGGAGCCGGATTCCTGCGATAGCAATGGGTGATCTCCCTGAAGGAAGCCATGATGGGCCCCACTTCTTCCACCCGATCCTCCGGAATCTGCCAGGCCACCATGGCATTGGCCTTGTACCCGGATTTCTGATGCTTGAGTGTGGCCCCGAACCTGCGGATCATGTTCCGGTCGTTGAGGTCGTTCAATACCTTTAAGAACTCGTCTTCGGTGATGCCGATCTTCTCCGCCATCTCAAGAAAGGGGCGTTCCACCACGGGGATATCGGTCTGCAGCAGGGCGATGATCTTCTTTTCCAGGTCTGTAAGGGTGCTCATATGGGCGTATTTTTTCTTTCGTTATGGTTTCTCATTAATGAACTGATAATGTGGCCTTTTCATATACAATTGTCAAGACCGGACCCGTCAGGTTTTACCCTCAATATCCTTAAACCAGGGCTGGTCACCATAGTAGGTTTTTGAGCAATCCGGGCACATGCTGTGG
>JAKSBB010000085.1 GCA_022361315.1 Desulfobacterales bacterium | reverse complement strand
TGCTAATGAACACAGCTTTTTCACTCTGGAAAGTGCTGTTGCCCTGTATAAAAGAATGAAGCATTTCGACAAGGGAAAGATGATCTTTAACATCGCTGAAATGCCCCATAAATGCCCAGTGGTTCCCATGGAGTTCATCTTCATGGCCGACTGGTTCTTTGCCAAAAACGGCTGCAGGGACGATATCGAGATCGAATTCGTTACCCCCAACACGGGTATTTTCACCAAACCCATCGCCACCAAGGTCATGAGTGCCACAGCCGAGGAAAAGAACATCCTGGTGACCCCGAATTACAGTCTGGATAATGTAAACACGGAAGAAAAATATATTGAATCTGCCACGGGGGACCGCATTGAATATGATCTTTTCATCTCCACTATGCCCAACCTCGGGGCGGATTATGTGGAGGACTCTCTCATGGGTGACGGCATGGGGTATGTCCTGACCGACCACAACACCCTGAGGGCAGAAAAATACGATAATATCTATGTGG
Source organism: Desulfobacterales bacterium (assembly GCA_022361315.1). The sequence goes on along the minus strand of JAKSBB010000085.1, from coordinate 4,485 downwards.
TGGGGGATGCCACCAATGTGCCCACTTCAAAGGCCGGTTCCGTTGCCCATTACGAGGCCGACATCGTGGTGGAAAACATGTTGCTTGAAATTGACGGCAAGGAACCCAAACCTTCATATGACGGTCATTCCACTTGTTTTATCGTTTCCGGTTACGACAAGGCCTTCCTCTTTGACTTTAACTACAAAACCGAACCCCTTCCGGGCAAGTTTCCCTTCCCCGGTATCGGTCCCTTTGACCTTGTGGGGGAAAGCAGCACCAATTACTGGGGCAAGATGATGTTCAAATGGGTGTATTGGAACCTGTTGCTCACCGGTCAGGAAATGCCGCTGGAGCCTCAGATGACCATGGCGGGAAAGCATTGGCCCAAAGTCGAAACCCATTAGGAGGCAGCCATGACAAATGAAGAACTGATTCTTGCAAAGCTTGAGAAGCTTGAATCCCAGATCGAACCCCTGGTCAAGAGCAGCGAAAAATTCGCAGAACTCAAGAATGACCTGATTCCCATCGCTAATCATGCCACAGGTCTTTTGATCAATGAGCTGACGGAGGTGGAGGCAGGCTTCCAGCTTGAGGAGTTTATCGCATTGCTCAAGGAAGCTATGCGGAATACGCCGAATTTCATCTTTGCCCTGAAGGCCATGGCCAATATCATTGAGTTCGTTAAAGACATGGAACCCCTGATGAAAAGTTCTGTACCCTATTTCATTCAATTTCTGGATGAAATGGAGCAGAAAGGGGTGTTCAGGATTGTCAACTCAACGGTGGATTTGAGGAAAAAGGTGGCGGCGACTTACACGGCAGAAGATATTGAGGTCATGGGAGATGGTATTGTGGCCATGCTGGGTCTGTTTAAGAGTCTCTCCGATCCCAAAGCCATTGCCCTGCTGGAAAAACTATCCCAGATTCCTGGCAAGGTGGAACTGGAAAATGCCAAGCCTGTAGGGGTCTTGGGTCTGGCTTCCGCCGGGTTTAACCCGGAAATCAGCCAGGGCCTTGGTGTGATCATGGAATTGACCAAAGCCATGGGGAAAATTACACCGGAGGAGACACCGGGGCCTGTACCATCATAGGAATAACCATCACATAAAAGGAGGGCTTATGGCAAAAGCGTCCGAGAAAAAAGTCCTTGTTGTGGACGACGAGCCTGATGTCAGAAATTTTCTCACCACCTGTATCCAGGACGCGGGATTTTCTGTGGATTCCGCAGTTGACGGACAGGAAGCACTGGAGAAGATTCAGGCAGAGGTGCCGGATCTCATGACACTGGATATGGTCATGCCCAGGAAATCCGGGATAGAGCTGATCAGGACCCTTCGTCAGAGCGATGAATGGGCAACCCTGCCGATCATTGTGATCACGGCCCATGCCAGGAACGAGTTCGCCAGTGAAGACATTAAAAGTTTCAATGCCTTTACATCCGGATTAAAGCCCAGGCGTACCATTGAAAAGCCGGTGACCCCTGAAGTGCTGGTATCGACGATCTGTGAAATTCTAGATGTGACACCTGACTCGGTGCCTGACGGGGAAAAAGCCATGACAAGGGAGGAAGAGGACTTGCTCAAGGCAATTCGGGAAAGTGATTCAAGTATGCTCAAGCAAATCAAAGATTTTCTGGGAACATTGCACCCGGAATAAGCGTCCAGGCGCATAGGAACCGGCCGGTATGACAACACCGGCCGGTTTTTTTATTTGATGTGTTCCGAACAGGTAAAACTGCCATTTTTGGAGCCGGCGTTTGCCACCAGGTCGGCAATACTGATATTGTCCAGTTTTTCATAGAGGACATTGGTGGCCTGTTGCCATGCATTGCGAACCAGGCACTCTGAGGCCATATCACATTTCTCCGGCGAACTGACACACTCCACCAGGTCGGCCTGTCCTTCAAAAAGCCGGACGATTTGCCCCAGTGAGATATCTTCGGGTTCACGGGCCAGGAGGTGCCCGCCCTTGGCGCCGCGGACGCTTTTGACAAATCCGGACAACTTGAGTTTGCGGAGCAGTTGCTCAAGGTATTTGACGGGAATTTTCTGGCTGGCAGCAATCTTGGTGACCTGAATGGCACCTTCATCCCTGTGCTGGGCAAGTTCGATCAAAATCCGAGTGCCGTATCTCGTTTTTGTAGAAAGCTTCACCTTATCCCCGTCTCCCCTGTTGGGTTTTGCCGTTCCGACACTGCGTGTGCCGAAACCAAGGAAGGATCTCATGTCTGGCCGGAATAGTCAAGGTGGAATCGGCTCAACCGCAAGCCTCGGAAGGCACCGTTTGCCTTGAATGACGGGCTTTTCGCTCAATAAACGGCTTATTCAACCGCCCGGGTGATCCGCTTGGAAACGATGCTTCCCAGGCGCCGATAAAAGGTGACTGCAGCATCTGTATGCCGGTTGAATATCCCTTCAATATCATTTTTTGAAATAGACAGCACATCGGTTTCGGTCACACAGGTGGCTGTTGAGGTATAGACGCCGTTTTCTACAATGGAGGACCATCCGAAAATTTCACCGGGGGTCTCCAGGCCGTATACAATGTTGTCTGTTTTTCTCAACAACAGTTCGACGCTGCCGCTTTTCAGAATGTATAGATGGCCGGCCGCAGCTCCTTTCTCAAAGATCACATCCTTTGCCGCGTAAGACCTGGATTTACAGACCGAACTGATTTCCTCGACCACCGTCGGGTCTATCCCCTCAAAAAACTTAACGTTCCGGATGTTCATATCGGGCCCCTCCTTTATAAAAGAAATTTAATTTTGCGGCAGAACGATTACTGCCGGCCGTAGATAAACCTGAGTGGTTTAATGTACATCTTTTTGGTAGGAATTAAAAGGGGGGGGAATAGGTCCGCACAAAAACGAGCAAAAAGAACCGGCCCTCCCCTGGGGAAAGGGGAAGGCCGGTTCGCAACGCACAAGGAGGTAATATCAGCTAAAATCTTTCGAAGATAGCCGCAGCACCCATGCCGCCGCCGATACACATGGACACTACGCCATATTTACCGTTCACCTCTTTGAGGTTTGCGAACATGGTGGCTGTGAGTTTAGCACCGGTGCAACCCAGGGGGTGACCCAGTGCAATGGCTCCGCCTTTGATATTGATTCGATCCATATATTTTTCCAGGTCCAGTTCCCTGATGCAGTGCAGGGCCTGGGAAGCAAATGCTTCGTTGATTTCCCAGATATCGATGTCGTCAATGGTCAGCCCGGCAGTTTTCAGGGCGTGGGGGATGGCATACTTGGGGCCAACGCCCATTTCATCTGATTTACAGCCTACGGTGGAGTAGGTGACCAATTTTCCGATGGGGGTAAGGCCCAGTTCATCGCATTTCTCCTTGGAGGCGATGATGGTGGCCGCAGCACCGTCAGTGGTCTGGGACGCGTTGCCTGCGGTTACGGAACCGGCCGCAGCAAATACGGTTCTCAGTTTGCCCAGCTGTTCCGGGGTGGACGGACGGATACCATCGTCGAATTTAACGATTTTGGATTCCTTTTTATAGGTGCCGTCTTCCTGTTCCACATAATAGTATGCCGGGGTGGGAACGATTTCTGGGAAGTTGTCCGCTTCCTTGGCTGCGGCTGCTTTGGCCTGGGACTCGGCGGCAAACTTGTCCTGATCTTCACGGGAAACTTCGTAGCGGTTGGCTACGTTTTCCGCAGTTACACCCATGGAGATATAGTTTTCAGGGTTGGTTTTGGAATACTCGGGATGCGGGCGGGGCACATTGCCGCCCATGGGTACGAAGGTCATGGATTCGCAGCCCGCACCCATGCAGACCTCTGACCATCCCATCTGAACCCTGGCAGATGCCAGGGCAATGGCTTCCAGGCCGGAGGCGCAGAATCGGTTAACCACAGCGCCGGATACTTTTTCCGGGAAACCGGCCATCTGGTTGGCGATACGGCCCAGGTTCAGTCCCTGTTCCGCCTCGGGGAAGGCGCAGCCCAGCATGACATCATCCAGGTCTTCAGGCTTCAGGTTGGGGGTTCTTTCCACAGCTTCCTTCATGATGAAGGATGCCAGTTCTTCCGGGCGGGTCTGATTGAACTGACCTCTTTTCTGCTTGCATCCCGGGGTTCTTACAGATTGTACAATATATGCGTCTCTCATTGTATTTTTCCTCCTAAAAAATTAGCTCTTTGGATTCCTGAGCCAAAGTGCTTAGTTCCTAAGCGGGTGGCTTAGTTTCTAAGCGGCTTCCCGGTTTTCAGCATGTGGTCGATTCTGGCAATGGTCTTTTCTTCTTTACAGAAGTCCACGAAGGCGTCACGTTCCAGTTTGAGGATGGTATCTTCACTGACCTCGGAACCGGTCTTCACATCGCCGCCGCTCATGACGTATGCGATCCGTTTGGCAAGGAAGGCATCATGTTCGCTCATGAACTGGCCGTTGAGCATGTTGAAAAGCTCTGCGTTCACCATACCCTGGCCGGCGTTGCCGATGACTTTTACCTTCTGCTTCATCGGGGCAACGTAACCGTCATCAACCATCTTCA
>JAKSBB010000986.1 GCA_022361315.1 Desulfobacterales bacterium | reverse complement strand
GAGGCATAAACCCCTGCGAATCCCGTATCTAGGATTATATCGGGGGCATGGTGTTCCAGATAAGCCGCCAGTCCCATGGCCGTATTAAAGACGCCGGGGCCGGTGATCAGGCAGGCCCAGTTCTGGTGGCCGGCGTCAGCGGCCTTCGGAGCATAGGATATGCTGCCGGATTTCCAGGTCTGTTTCGCCAGATCGGAAAACTGCGCCAGAAAAGGTGCCATCTCAAATTCCGTGGCACAGAGGATAAGGCGGCCGTCCATGGGAGGTACTTAACCTGCGATGCTGTTATGGATGAACCGCAGTGCCATGTGATAGCCGAACCAGCCGAAGCCGGTCATCTGACCCGTGGCGATATCCGCAATCATGGATTTATGGCGGAAGGCTTCCCGCTTGTGGATGTTGGACAGATGCACCTCCACAATGGGACAGGAGAGCAGCAACAGGGCGTCCCGCAATGCCACGGAGGTGTGGGTAAAGGCGCCGGGATTGATGATAATCCCTGCCGGGTTCTCTTCAAAAATCTTGTGGATGTGATCCAGAAGCACCCCTTCATGGTTGGACTGGAAGAAGGAGACGGATATCCCCAGTTCTTTTGCCAGTGTCTCAACACCCTGGTTGATATCGTCCAGGCTGAAGCTGCCGTAAACTTCCGGTTCCCGTTTCCCCAGCATGTTCAGGTTGGGACCGTTGATGATATGGACGGTGGCGCTCATTGGTACTCCCTTTGGATATACTGTATTCCGGAACCGGATGCACCGGCCCCGGAACACAACAGGTTATCTATTTATACAGCACCACTGGCTGCCGCTTCAAAACCCAGTTCAAAGGCCTTGAGGTTTTTGTCCAGAAAGGAGGCCTTGGTTCTGCGTTTAATGGCTTCGATCACGCTGTCCTTGGAAAATCCCAGGGCACCGGTCTGGATCAGGGCGCCCAGCAGGACGATGTTCACGCTCATGGGGCTGCCCGCTTCCTTGGCCAGGGCCATGGCGTCAAAAGCCACAAGACCTGCGGTTTTCTCTTTGAGCACCCGTTTGATCTCATCCACCTCCGGATAGGGACCTTTGCCGATGCCCACGGTGAAGGGCGGCAGGGTGGCGGTGTTGGTGATGACCTGGGTATCGGCGGAGCATCTGCCGATGGCGCGCAGGGTTTCGGCGGGCTCGAATCCCAGGAGGATGTCGGCTTCGCCGTCGGAGATGATGGAGCTGTGGGCATCGCCGAATACAATGGCGGATTCCACAACACCGCCCCGCTGGGCCATGCCGTGGATTTCACTCATTCTGACTTCCACCCCTTCGATGAGGGCGGCTTCCCCCAGGACTTTGGATGCCAGCAGATTGCCCTGTCCGCCTACGGCTACGATAATCAGTCTAGTCGTTTTCATATATCCTTCCTCTCTTCTATTTCTTCAGGGGCCTGATGGCGTTGTCCGGACAGATCTGGGCGCAGAGTGCACAGCCCACACAGGTGTTGGCATCGATCTTCACCCGGCCCTCTTCAATGTAGAAGGAGGGGCAGGCAATGCCGTTGATGCATTCCTTGTGGTCCGTACATTTGCTGGTGACCTCAAAGGGACGGGCCTTTTTCAGCTTGATGTTCCGGGCAAAGAGGATACAGGGTTCCTGGACGATGACAACGGAAACCCCTTTGTACTCCAGGGCTTCTCTTATGGTCTCGATGCTCTTTTTCACCTTGAAGGGTTTCACCACGGAGACATGCTCAACACCGAGGGCTTTCACCAGATTTTCGATGTTGATGCGGCCGTAACCGGAAAGGCCTAAGCGTTCCATGTCCACACCGGGGTGAGGCTGGTGGCCGGTCATGGCGGTGATGTCGTTTTCCAGGATGACCAGGGTGAAGTTGTGCTTGTTGAATACCGCGTTCACCAGGCCGGTGATGCCGGAATGGAAAAAGGTGGAGTCGCCGATGAAACCGATGACTTTCTGGTCGGTGGCCTGGCCGAAGCCGCAGGCGGAAGAAACGGAAGAGCCCATGCAGATGACGAAGTCGCCGGTGGACAGGGGCGGCATAAATCCTAAGGTGTAGCAGCCGATGTCATTGGGGCAGATCACGTCCATGCCTTCCGCAGCTTTCTGCACTGCGTAGAATGCCGCCCTGTGGGAGCAGCCGGAGCAAAGGTTGGGCGGACGGTTGGCGATCTCGGGGACGTCAGACACATCGATTTTCGGTGCAGGTGTGTAATCCACGCCGAAGAAGGTGGCGGTTTTTTCCCGGACCATGGCGGGATCGTACTCGGAAAGCCTGGAGAATAGTTCGTCGGACTTGCCCTTGATGGGAATCACGATGCCCTCTTCCTGGGCATAGGCCTTGATCGCCTCTTCCATGAACGGTTCGCCCTCTTCAATCACCAGGACTTTTTCACACCCCTTCAGGAAGTCCTTGATCATGGTTTCCGGCATGGGGTTGGAAAAACCCAGCCGCAGGATACGGGCCTTGTCCCGGATACCCAGGTCGGTGACCGCATCTTCTGCGTAGTGGAAGCTCACGCCATTGGTGATGATACCCCAGGGGCCGTCGCCCTGAACAAAGTTATAGGCATTCTCTTCGGCCATGCCTTTGGCCGCATCCAGGCGTTCCAGCAGTTTGACGTGGAGACCGCGGGAAACGGCGGGTACGGTAACGCAGCGCATGGGATCACGTTCGAAACGGCCCTTTGTTTTACGTTCTTTTATGTCCCCGAAGGTGACAAAGGCGTTGGAGTGATTGATCCGTGTGGTGGTTCTCATGAGCACGGGCTGTTTGAGTTTCTCGGAGAGTTCAAATGCCTCTTTGATCATGTCTTTGGCTTCGGTCACTGAGGAAGGTTCCAGCATGGGCAGACCGCCGAACTTGGCGTAATAGCGGTTGTCCTGTTCGTTCTGGCTGGAAAACATGGCAGGGTCGTCAGCAGAGAGGATGACCATACCTGCAGTGACACCCACGTAGGCCAGGGTCATCAGGGGATCGGCCGCCACATTGACCCCCACGTGTTTCATCATGCAGAAGGTGCGCAGTCCGGAGTTGGCTGCCGCAGCCGCCACTTCCAGGGCCACCTTTTCATTGGTGGAATATTCAAAGTAGAGATCCGATTCCTGGGACATCTGGAAGAGGTTCAGGGAAATCTCGGACGAGGGGGTTCCGGGGTAGGTGGTGGCAAAGGCCACGCCCGCTTCAACGGCGCCCCTTGCAATGGCTTCGTTGCCCAGGAGCATGATCTTTTCGCCCGGGCTGTCTTGTAAAAGTTTATGCATGCGCACTCCTTCTTGGGTTTACTGCAGATGATTCCAAAATCTGTACAAAACTATATATGCTGCCCCAGGGGCAGTTTGTTCCCGCATTCAATCCGGCTTTCTCAGGCAGCCGTCAGGCAGCCTTTAGGCAGCCTTTAGGCGTAGAGTTTCTCCGCGTGTTCCAGGGAAGAGGCATAGCCTTTGAACCCTTCAGTTTCCTCGCAGGAATTGATGGATGAGGAGGCAAAAAATCCTTCCACCATGGTTTTTTCGCCCAGGCGGATCAGGCCCATGAACAGAACGGGCACAATGCCGATGCCTTCTTTGCCGTTCTCCACACTGAAGTCCAGCGGGGCATCGGTCTGATACACCGCATAGAGATTGTTCTGGACCGGCATGAGCTGCACGATCTCGGGGTGGTCGTGGTGATGGTGATGGGAATGATCATTACAATGGTTACACATGATCCAAAAAGCCTTTCTAAATTTATGGGTTGCTCGGATACCGTGAATCGTCCAGCAGCAGATCGGCGTACACCCGGGGGATGCCGGCCTTTTTAATCAGGCGGACGGTTCTTTCGGTATCATAGGGGACGGCCAAGGCTTCCACATCATGTGCATCTGCATCCCAGATCACATATGTAGCTTTATTATGGCTGTCTCGTGGCTGTCCCACGCTACCGGAATTTATAATATATTTACTTGTCTTTGCAAGAGAAACTCTTGTGTTCCATAACTTTTTGCAGGTCATATCACCGGGTGCGGATTCGTACACGGCCAGGGCATGGGTATGGCCCACAAAGACCACATGGTCGGGGCTTGCGTTCAGGATATGCCGCAGCCGGGACAGGGGTTGTTTGGATACATACACCGCCACCATATCCGGCGGCACCCCGTGGACAAAACGCCCCTCATTGATGCGCAGAAAGGTGGGAAACGCTGTAATCCTTCGCATGGAACTCATGGAGAGCAGCGCCTTGTTTATCTTCAGGGCCTTTCCGGCCTGGGGGTTGAATCCCCGGGCGATCATGGGGTCGATCAGGGCCTGCTCATGGTTGCCCATGACGGAGGGGATTTCCCGCTCCACAAGGGTCTGGATGACGGCCTCGGGTTCCGGGCCGTATCCGATATTGTCCCCCAGGGAAACGATCCGGTCCACATCCCTTGCGGCAATATCGTCCAGCACGGCCGCCAGGGCGTCCATATTGGAATGAATATCTGATATTACCGCGATACGCATAGGGTTACAGCACTGATGCCAGTGCCTCCCTGGTGAACCGGTACACGGAGTTGCAGTGGTGACAGCGCAACTCCAGGGGGAAGGGGCCGTTTTCTTTGATGTCCTGGCGGTCTTCGGCCCCCAGGTTCTTGAGATAGCCTTCCATCCGTTCCTGGTTACACCGGCAGAAGAACTCCACCCGGGCATTGTCTATGAACCGGGGAGACAGATCCGCAAATTTCTCATTGATAACTTCTTCGGGAGTTTTGCCCGCCGTGAACTCATCCCCCAGAGAGGAGATGCCCTGGATCAGATTCTCGGCTTCGGCCACCTTTTCCGGGTCCACACCGGGCAGGGCCTGGAGGAAGATACCGCCGGCGTTGACGACATTGTCATCTTCGTCAAAGGTGATGCTCAGTTTGAATCCCGTGGGGATCTGCTCGGACTGCAGGTAGTATTCAGCCATGTCCTCGGCAATGGAACCGTGAACCAGGGCGATCTGCCCGGTATAGGGGGCGTTTGCATCTTCCAGAAATTTTGTAACGGAGAGGAAACCGGCACCGTAAAGGGTGGAGAGCCATTTGATCTTTTCAGGGTCATCCACTTCAATGGGATTGGCCTTTAAATAGCCCCGGATTTCTCCAAAGGCATTGGCTTCCACATCCACCCCTTTGATGGGACCGGAGCACTGGATGTTGATCCCCAGACGGTCCTTACCCTTGAGGCCGGAACACATGAGGGCGGCGGCGATATAGGCCTGTCCCAGCACCAGGGTTTCCAGGGGTCCCAGATCGTGGTTGGCCTGCATTTCCTTTATCATTCGGGTGGTGTGAACAACTGCCCCCTTGATCTGGTCGTCGGCCATGAGAAACCGGT
>JAKSBB010000713.1 GCA_022361315.1 Desulfobacterales bacterium | reverse complement strand
ATAGAAGGCGATGTAACAAATAAATTTCAAGATTACAGGCAGCAGATAAATGGAGATCTGATCAGAAATGCATTTAAAAAAAACCCCTCTCTCAGAGGGATCCCGGAAGCGACATTAAAATATTTAACTATATATCCTGAATACACACGTTGTAGACAGTAATTTGACTTATAGAAATTGACTCGAAATGGAACTCAGGGACTCTCGCATCATCCGAAACGATCAATTTTTTGTGTATTCTAATGATATCTCATGCGTGAACTGAGGAAAGCCAAAGTGTTGAATTATGGTATGATTGATTTCTTTAGGCTGGGATTGATCAACCACAATATTTTGTGTCGGTACTGAAAACCGGCGAATCAACTTTATTGGCCTATTTCAGGACTCCTCCCCGGCTATGCCTGAAGATGCGATGATTCATCCAATTCTGACTATACAATTCTGTTCAGTTGTCCGCCCTTGATGAGAGACCGGCAATGCCCGAAGCAGGGCAATACAAACCAATATTGTTCATAATTCAAACCACTTAGCCGTCAACCACCATTCCGGGCACATTTTTTGGAATCCAAAAAGCAGACACAGCCACCGGCAACTACGCATCTGCTGTTGCAGGATAACGGTTATCCAATGAGCTACCAACAAATTTCGGAGGTTACTATGAAAAACGTACATCACCAAAAACTCGCAGGACTATTGATACTGATCATCATTCTGCTCACAACCACCACACCGGCACAAGCCTGGGACACAACAGTCTACGCCAGAAATTGCGACCCGGATTCCGGCGGTGTGGGCTATTACCTGTACACCTTTAACGGCAACGACAGTCTTTGCATGAGCGGGACCGGTTCCGGAACGGATTACATCTCTTTTCTGGAAACCGGCGACTACAACTGTAATTCCAACGGCACGGGGAACTGCAAGGTTGCCAATACAGCAAGCAACCAGTGGTCATGCAGCAATGCCCGGACCGTGCGGTCCAACGGCACCCTCCTGATCTACGGGTCCTCGGGCAAGTCCCTGCAGGTCATGACCTCCACCTCTTCTTCCGCCAACTGCTGCGCCACACAAGCCGGGGTCACGGACAGTGAATGCGAGGCCTACTTTACGGAGTGCAAAGCCAACGGCATCTCCGGCATCACCTGCCTGTCGAGCTACGTCCCCTGCAGGGAGGCCGGCAACACTGAAACGGCCTGCACCGAAAATACCTGAAAAGGTGTAACAAGAAGGCGCTGGAGGGTGTATAGGCAGTCCTTCCGGTGTGACTATACACATGTGTTTAATTCTCGTTTTTATCTGATGTATTGCAAAAACGGTGGGACCGGCTCTGCAGTTAGAACACATCATAATGTTAGGTAGTTACATACTACACCCAATGTCGGGCACACTTCTTGGATTTCTGAGTACCAGACGTTTTACAAAAAGATTTACCCGGAGGTTGATATGCTTTGGTTACATTACAATAAAATCGCAGGGCTGCTGATGCTGGTCCTGATCCTTCTCTGTGCCGCCGCAACGCCGGTCCACGCCTGGGACACCACGGTATACGCCAGGAACTGCAATCCACAATCCAATGGTAACGGTTATCATCTCTACACCTTCAGCGGTAACGACGGCCTGTGCGGGAAGAGCAGCGGTTCCGGTACTAAATATATATCTTTCCTGGAAACCGGGTCCTACAACTGCAATTCAAATGAAACCGGGAATTGCAAGATGGCCAAAACCGCCCACAACGAATGGTCCTGCAGCAAAGCTGCAACCATCCGCGCCAACAGCACCCTTCTGATCTACGGGGATTCCGGCAATACCCTGACCGCATCGACATTCAATGCCCCTTCAGTCAATTGTTGTGTAATGATCCCCGGGGTAACCGGCAATGAATGCGCCACCTATTTCCGGGAATGCAGGGCCAGCGGCATCAGCGGACCGGCCTGCCTGTCCATGTATGTGCCCTGCAGGGAAGCAGGGGGAACAGTCTCGGCCTGCGCGGGGAACTCATGAGAAGCGAATGGGTGATACCCTTTGTCCTGGCCTCGATCTTGGTCTTGGTCTTATTCCTTATGCCGGGAACGGAGAAGACATGGGCAGGCACCGGCACCGGCACCGGCACCGCCGATACAGGTACAGCAACACCCGCCATGGAAATGACCCTGTCCGAAGCGGTACTGACCGCACTTCGGACCAACCGGACCGTAAAAAGTACCTTCCTCGACCGGGTGGTACAGAAATTTGATTTGCGGGTGGAGCAGGACAAGTTCAATACGGATGTGGACTTCTCCGCCGATGCCGGATACACGGGGAGTGAGACCCACACCAAAGGCTCGGGTAAATCCACATCCACGGACTTCACCCTCTCCAATACCCTGACTGCATCCAAAGCCTTTGAAACCGGTGCCAGCCTGGAATTCTCCTGGGACAGGGACGACGATCTCTCCGATACCAACGATTCGGCCCAGGACCGGTCCGCAGTGAACACCTGGTCCGTGGATCTCTCCCAGCCCCTGCTCCAGGGGGCAGGTATCGCCGTAAACACCGCCTCCGTTGTCCTGGCGGAAATGTCGGAGCAGTCCAACCTGCTCAGCCACAGGGACACCATCATCTCCACGGTGAACTCCGTGATATCGGCCTTCCGTGCCTATGCCCAGAACATCCGCCAGCTGGACATTATCAAAGCCTCTCTCCAGCGGTCCCGGGACACTCTGGAGATGAACCGGATCATGGTGGCCATGGGCCGAACCCCGGCCAACGAAATCATCTCGGCGGAATCCGATGTGGCCAACCAGGAGTTCTCCTATGAAACCGCTCTCAACGATGTGGACAGTTCCCGGATTTCCCTCCTCAAGGTCCTTGACCTGCCCCGGGAGACCCGGATCTCACCGGTGGAGGAAACAGATCTCACGGAAGTACACCCCAACTTTGACACCTGCCTGGCCACGGCATTTAACCATCGCTCGGATATGCTGAACGCCCTGATGAATCTCGAACGCGCCCGTATTGATGTGGTGCTGGCCGAAGACAATGACAAATGGAATCTGGATTTCACGGCCGGGGTATCTGCCACGGACAGCAACTACAGGATGTCGGACAATTCCGATGACTATGACTGGTCCGTGGGCCTGTCCCTGACCATTCCCATATACGGGGACCTCACCCGGGAACAGACCCTGCTCACTGCCGGAACCACCCTGAAAAAAGCCCGGCTGGAACTGGAAGAGACCCGGCAGAATATCACCCTGGAAGTACAGGACGGCATCCGGGAGGTGGAAACCCGTCTCAAACAGGTGACCCTGGCGGAACGGGCCCGGGAGCTGGCCGAACAGAAGCTGGCCGTAGAAACGGAGAAACTCAGGGTGGGCAGAACCACCAACTTCCAGGTGGTGACCTACCAGAACGATCTGGTGGACAGCCAGAACGCGGAAGTCAACGCCAGGGTGGACTACCTCAACGCCCTCACCGACCTGGATACCGTTCTGGGCACCACCCTGGACACCTGGAAGATCGACTACAACAGGGAGAATGACAAATGGCCCGGGAAATAGCCTTTTACCAGCAGATCGTCGAAAACATGGCCGAAGGGGTCATGGTCCTGGACAGCACCGGGAAAATCACCCTGTTCAACGATGCCGCCGCCAAAATTCTGGGGCTGGCGGAAGACACCGTAATGGACAGGCCCTTCGGCCAGGTGTTCATGATGGAAACCGAAGGAAACGACGAATTTACCCAGACCGTCCTGGATGCCATCTACAACGATGCCGTAGGCCTTGGCAGCACCGTGGAATTCCGGCGAAATGACGGAGAGGTCCGCACCATTTACATGGACACCTCTTACCTCAAAAAGGCGGATGAGGCCGGTGACGCCGGCAGCGGCATTGTGATCGTCATCAACGACAGGACGGAAATCGTCCAAAGCCGGGAAACGGAAAAAAAGCTGAACCGCCAACTTACCGACGCCTTCATGGAAATGGAGGAAACCAACCAGAATCTCACGGCGGCCCTGAAAAAGGTGCGGCTGGTGCGGTTTATCGTTGTTTTCGCCGTCATCCTGGGCATCGGCGGCACCGGGGGCTGGCTGTGGACCCAGGGCAGTATCTCGGCCTCCCTTTTCAGTGAAACCCGGCCGGCGGAAGCCTCCCTGGGACTGCGCCGGGCGGAGGCCGGGATCCGGCATCTGAGCAAGTCGGTCTCCCTGTCCGGCGCCGTGGCCCCGCTGGAGGAAATCAATGTCACCGCCCCCTTTGACGGTAAAATCAAGGCCAGGTACTTTTCCTTTGACCAGGAAGTCAAAAAGGGGGATCCGCTGATCCTCATGGATACCCGGAAGCTGGAGGTGGAACTCAGGGATGCCAAAGCCGCATTCATAAAAGCCCGGCGGGCATACAGGGATCTTGAACAATGGGACAGAAGCACCGAGGTATCCAATGCCAGACGCGCCCTGACCACAGCCGAAAACAGCCTGGATACCCTGAAGCGAAAACAGGAAGAAAGCCGGACCCTCTACGACAAAGGCATCATCTCCAGGTCCGAGCTGGAAACCTCCCAGACCGAATACCAGCGGCAGCAAATGGACGTCACCGCAGCCCGGGAATCCCTGGAAAGCGCCCTTGAAAAGGGAAACCGGGAAAACCTGGATATCGCCGGCATGGAGCTGGAAAACGCCAGGATCGCCATGGCCGAGGTTGAAGAAAAACTGACCCATGCCCTGGTCAAAGCCCGGGTGTCCGGCATTGCCATCAAACCCCTGGCCGGGGGCAGCGGCGGCGTCACGGGAGAAAGTAAACTGCCGGAGCCCGGCGTTTCCATGGCCCAGGGAGAAATCCTCCTGACCCTGGGAAACCTGGACGGCCTCTCCGTCAAAACCCGGGTGGATGAAATCGATATCGGTAAAATCAAACCCCGGCAGAAGGTCCGGGTATCCGGAGACGCCTTTACCGGAGCCCCCCTGGAAGGGGTGGTGCGGCGGATCTCGTCCAATGCGGAATCCACCGACAGGGACGGCCCCATGTTCGACGTGGACGTGGCCATCCTGACCCTGACCCCGGCCCAGCGGGAGATGATCCGGCTGGGCATGTCCACCAACCTGGAAATCATGGTCTATGAAAACCCGGAAGCCGTCGTGGTGCCCCTGGCCTGCGTGGATCTGAGGGAGGAGAAAGCCTTTGTGAAGGTGCCGGGGCCGGACGGCAACCCCGTGGAAAAAGAAGTGACCGCAGGCATGACCACCCTGGAATCGGTGGAGATCCTCCACGGACTCGCCCCGGGCGACCCTGTCTTTTTCATGGGAGGAGGACGGCCATGATTGAACTGACCCAGATCCGCAAATCCTATCAGATGGGCCCGGTATCCGTAGAGGTGCTCAAAGGGGTAGACCTGCGCATCGGCGCCGGGGAACTGGTGTCCATCGTGGGGCAGTCCGGCTGCGGCAAATCCACCCTCATGAACATCATCGGTCTTCTGGACAGCCCCTGCGACGGGGCCTACATCCTGGACGGCAGGCCGGTTGACCAGATGACCGACAACACCCTCTCCGATGTCCGGAACCGGAAAATCGGATTTGTCTTCCAGCAGTTCAACCTCCTGCCCAAACTCACGGCCCTCCAGAACGTGGCCCTGCCCCTGGTTTACCGGGGCACCCCGGAACGCCGCCGCAAGGCAGCGGCACAGGCGGTGCTGGAAAAGGTGGGTATGCTGGAACGGGCCCATCACAGGCCGACGGAGCTTTCCGGGGGGCAGCAGCAGCGGGTGGCCATTGCCCGGGCCCTGGTGGGCAGCCCCGCCATTATCCTTGCGGACTAGCCCACCGGCGCCCTTGATGAGCGGGTGGGACAGGAGATCATGGACCTGTTCATCCGGCTGAACCGGGAGGAGTCCATCACCATGTTTATCATCACCCATGACATGAAGATCGCCAACCAGTGCACAAGCTACGTAAAAATGAAAGACGGGGTTATCCATGATCCTAAAGCAAAACATCATTGAGGCGGTGAACAGCCTGGTCAGCGCCAAGCAGCGTTCCGTGCTGGCACTGATCGGGATTGTGGTGGGTATCGGATCGGTCATCGCCATGGTTTCCGTGGGTACCATCGTCAAGCAGGAAGCCCTGCGCCAGTTCATGGAGATGGGTACGGATGTGGTCACCATCCGCAAGGCAGGTTCCGATAACAGGCCGGGCCGGCAGCGGCAGCTCACCCTGGCGGTGGCGGATAATATTCCGTCGGCCTGCCCCGCCGTTCTTGAAGTGGCCCCCTATATGTCTGAAAACCAGATCCTGAAATTCAGGGGTACCAAGGTTTCGGTTTCCGCCCTGGGCGTCACCCCTGCCTTTGAACGGATCAACAAGCTGCGTCTGAAAGAAGGCAGATTCATCCACGGCCTGGACCGTAACATGTTCTACTGCCTCATCGGCCACCGGGTGGAAACCATTCTCCGTAAGGCCGGGGTGGCCGAGCCTTTAGGGGCACGGATTCTCTTCAAGGAAAAATACCTCACCGTCATCGGGGTCATCGATAAAGTGCCCATGGGCGGAATGCGTCCCTATGAGATCAACGAAGGTATTATCCTGCCCATCTCAACCCTGCAGCGGATGTTCAGGGAGGCTGAGATCCGCCATATCATGGCCCGGTCCGACGGCGCCTCCCCCCACAATACCATCGAACGCCAGGTCAACGCCTACCTGGCATCCCGGGACAGCATAAAGGCCAATGTAAGAAGTGCGGAGCAGCTCATTGCCCAGATGGAAACACAGATGCAGCTGTTCACCCTCCTGCTGGGGGCCATCGGCAGCATTTCCCTGGTGGTGGGGGGAATCGGGGTGATGAACGTGATGCTGGTCTCGGTGACCGAACGGACCCGGGAAATCGGCATCCGCAGGGCCCTGGGTGCCCGCCGGGGGGATATCCTGGTACAGTTCCTCATCGAGTCCGTGCTGCTGTGTATCCTGGGCGGGCTTCTGGGTATCGGCACCGGTGTGGCTGCCTCCTGGCTCAT
Organism: Desulfobacterales bacterium; assembly: GCA_022361315.1. The sequence goes on along the minus strand of JAKSBB010000713.1, from coordinate 10,577 downwards.
TGCACATTACGCCCAGTGGCAGTTCTCCGTATCCTACGACGCGATGGTCCTGGGGGTGGGGGTGGCTGTGGCTGTGGGGGTATTCTTCGGCATCTACCCGGCCCGCCAGGCCGCCCGGCTGAGTCCCATCCTGGCCCTTCGGTCGGATTAGTCCGGGATCTCCCCGGATATGACTATACACTTCTGTCTATCCAGACAGGCGGCAGGAGAAAACCAATTACCGACGCATCGTGCCACACAAGAAAATACCCCATAAATTACAAGCAGTTAAACAAAAACCACCTCAACGGCACAATTCTTGGAATCTTTACCATCAACGATCGATCACAGCCAAATCAAGGAGGCAGACATGAACGCTTTAAAACTCAGATTATCAATTGCAATACTCACTATTTTCGCACTTTGCACCATCACTCCGGCAGGCACCGCTATGGCCGGTGATACCTCATATACCTTCACCGTGAAAAACAACGCGGGAGAAGACCGGTATGTGGACATATACAAGTACAACACCCTGACCCGGACCTATTACTCATCCCCATCTGTAAAAAAAGAACTGGTGGACGAATCCGCCAGCAAAAGCATCACCCCCAATTGCGGCGGCAGCCAGGTGAAATGTAAGTTCGTCTCATACCAGAAGGAAAGATACTGTAAAACCCAGTTCATCTGGTGCTGGGGGTATGCGGAACGCTACAACGAAAAGGGAAGTAAAACCAATATCACAGGCATCGGCAGTTCCACCACCGTGAAGCTGAACAGCGACAGCATCAGTGTCAGCTATTAATACGAGGACAACCCCATGAAAACAAAATACATATTCATTCATCTACTGACGACCTTCTGCCTGGCCGTCCCGGCATTTGCCGGGGATGCCTGCAGCCATGTGACCCTGGACTGGATCAGAGAACATCTGCCCGGTGCAGGCAAACCCAATGCCCCCCTGGCAGACGCCAGAATCATTTCAAAGCAACCCCGGATGGATTTCTGCGAAGCGGTGCTCGCCGTTGACGGCAAACTGGCCCCTGTCTATGCCGGCCGGGCGTCCATTGTGGCGGGCAAAATGTACAGCAGGGGGATGGCCGTAACCCGGGATACCATGGCCGGTCTTTCAGATGCGGCAGCCCGGGAAAGAAAACGGTTTCAGGAAAAAATAAAACGGCAGGAAGCCGAACGCAGCAGCTTTTTGAAAGAAAACCGTAAGGTGATGGAATCCATGGTGTCTATGACCTTCCAGCCCTCCCGGCCAAAGGACTTCATCTATGTGGTCACCGATCCCCGCTGCCCCCATTGCGAAGCCCTGCTGCCGGAACTTGAAACCCTGGCCTTTGAAAAAAAACTGGGGCTCAAGTTCATTCTCAACCCGGTGCTCGGCGGGGAAAGCCGTGACCTGGTGACCCGGGCCCTCTGTGATGAAGTTACCTATGCCGATTTCAGAGCGATGGACACCTCCGGCGACGCTCCGGCCTGTGATAAGGCAGAAGGGCTGATACGAAAGACAGCCGATTTTATGGCTGCGGCCCATCTGACCGCTGTGCCTGCAGTGATCGCTTCGGACGGCTCCTGGGTGGTGGAGGGAAACAACATGGCCCTGCTCAAATCCCGTTTAGGGCTCACCCGGGCCCCGGAAACCCATACGAATTAAACACACACCAAAGAAGATGAGGCAATTATGAACAGATCATACATATTCAAACGTTTCATTGTACTGACACTTGCTACAGCAATCAGTTTAACCGGGATTCCGGCGGCAACCGCTGCAGTGAAATACATCTATTTTAAAAACTGCAGCTCCAGCGGATGGGATGTGGATGTCTGGGTGATTGACATGGATAACGGTGCAGACGGATATGAAAAATACCTCAGCCCCGGGGAAGAGGTAACCATCACCTGCGAAGACGATGAAAAATGTGAAGTCTCCGCTGCCGTCGGCCTCGACTCCTGGGATATGGGGTATGTTGAACAAAGCGACACCAGCGGTGCACAGTTTTTCATTCGCACCGTCAATAAATTCCTCCACGTGGATCTGTACTATGACACCACGGGAAACGTCTGTTATGAGGATTATTAGCAGCGGTACCTGATACCTGAGAAACGATCCCCCCGGAGTCCTTAGCAGTCTCCGGGGGGATTTTTCTTTATTTAAAGCGGTTCCGTAACAATCTCCCAGCCGTTTTTGCCGGTTGTGTTGCTCACGGGCCTGAGCAATTCACTGATTTTAACCTTTGCCAGGTCCCGGCGTAATACCGTTAATGCATGAACCCCGCTGATCCGGGTGCCGGATAAAATATTTCCAGCAACCTCAAGTTCTGATTTTGACACGGAGCTCTCCAGCCGCCGGACCACTTCAGACCGTTCGTCGCCAAGATATTTGACAACGCCTGCCAACTTATCTGCCTTTTTCCGGAGTGCTTTCAATTCACCGGCCAGGGTGTGATCGGCATCCCCGGATTTACGCAGCCGGGTTTCCAGTTGCCGGCATTCCAGGATGGTCTCATGCCAGAGGCTTTGCTGTGCCTTGATCCGGTTGTCAAAGATCTTCAGGATGCCCGGCATATGGGGGGATACTCCCACCACGATGGTCGACGGTTTGGTCTTTTCCGACCCCACGTGTTTGATGCGGGCCCCTCCCCTGGCAGACACAGAGGAGGCCAGCATGGTCCCCCTGTGCATATTTAACCGGCCTTCGCTGAAAAGGGTGGATTCCACGATCTCCTTTTCAATGCTTGCCTGCCCCATGCAGAAAATGGTGGACCGGTGGACAAATCCCGCATTGAAATTTCCCTCCACCTTGATGGTGGCGTCGATCACACCGTTGGTGACAACGATATTTCCCAATGCGGTGATTGCCCCGCCGTCAACGGCACCTGCGGTGACGTTGTGGGCTTCCACTTTGAAACCGGCGCGTATTCTTCCGGTGACGTATACATCCTTTTCGAAGCGGATATGGCCGGTGGTGTAATCCACATCCCCCCGGATGACATGGACATCTGAAACGGTGAGAATACCATCCCGGGTCAACTCAGGGAATCCGTCCCGGGCGGCCAGTGCAGTCCGCCTATCCTCGGACAGGCGGACCCCTTTGCCGCATCGGACGGTAATATCCTTTGGCGGTGCTGCCGCAAGGGTGTTTCCAAATACATTAATTCCGTCTCTGCCCTGCCGGGGCGGGACCTTTGCCGCCACCACCTCATCTTTTTTCACCAGGGGAATTTCCCCCCGGTTTTTAAAATCCATGGTGCCGTCCTCTCCCAGAAAACCTGCTGAGAGGTAATCCCTGCTGAACATGTACTTGATCCTGGCATCCCTGGCCGGCACGGATTTGCGCCCCCGGGCCACTTCAAAAGGGGCCCCCTGGACAGGCCCCTCTCTCAAAAAGCAGGTCAGCTTTTCATCAGGGACCACACCGAAAATAACACCGATGCCCATCAGGATTCTTTTCAAATCCGCTGTCCCGAACCGTTCGTTAAACCGCCGGGTTTTAACGGCATACGCCCCCAGTTCATCACCAGTGATGTATATGGTGACCTCATTTTCCCGGTAAATACTGACATCCGGACCGAGTCCGGCCACAGTTCTCTTGAGTTCCTGCTCCATTTTCTGTTTGTGGAGAATCAGTTTCTTCTGCTGGTCCGACAACAGTCCTCTGGTGACAAGCAGATCACCGATAAAGCGTTTATCCCCGGACTGCTCAAGACGTTTCTGCTCATTCAACACCTGGCCCAGGCCCAACCGGGATACAAAGTCAAATGCCACGGCCAGTGCGCCGAACCGGATATCATCCTGGGTGCCGGCAAAATTTCTGCAGGTCACCTTCAACCGCTCCACATGACCCGGATCAATATAATTTTCCGCCACCATAAACCTGAGCAATTCTTTTTCAGACGAAAGACGCCGCCGGCTGCCGGCCGACAGCAGGCCCCGGTAATTTTTCCTGTTCAGGATTTTTAAAAACAGGGCAATACGCGTCACAAGCGCCTTTTGAATCTGTATACCTTTCATGGGTATTGCTGCTGTTCCCGCCATCGTCTCTCCTTTATCCGTTCCATGCTTCCAAAACCTTGTTTCTGCCAGGCCAGGTAACTGACCCTGTGGATAGAGACAGCAAAACCTGTGCCTGCCGAAAAACCACCACCACTGAATACCTAAAAGTGTCCCCCCTCATGATCCGCCTGAAGGCAGAAACAAATCACGGGTTTGATTGGTCAGAGGCCCGCGAACTGTTCACACACACTTTTGACTAGACACTAATGTATAGTGCCTGACGTTTTAAACAGATTTGCCCGCAGCAAAGATCGGTTCCAGCCTTAAATCACAGGGTTTTTCGAAAAAATTTCAAAAATCTGATCATGGCTTGGTTTTTGCTCAGTTTATCATTTTAAAACGCTATTCTTAATAAACGGAGATACTTATGACCAGCAATCAACGCCTGATCCTGCTGTCCCTGTCTGCCCTGGTCCTGCCGGGGATGCTTTTCCTGCCCCAGGTCCGGGCGCAAAAACCAGTACCGAAGATCGCCTGGTTCTGCTCAAGTGCCAAATCCGGATTCTGGCCCATTGCGGAACTGTTTGTATTTGCCGCGGCCGAAGACCTCGGGGCAAAGGTTCAGCTCTACGGTTACGGCGACAACCCCATGATGATCGTGACCAAAGTGGAGGAGGTCTTGGCATCCGAAAGGACCCGTCCGGATGCCATCCTGTTCCACAATTACAAGGGGAAAGGGAGGCAGGTCCTTGAGCTGAGCGAAAAATTCAAGGTACCGGCCTTTGTGTTTAACGCGGGCTTCAGCCCACTGGATAAGGTGGGTGCTCCCCGGGAGACATTCAAACACTGGATCGGCGTCATGCTGCCGGATGATGCGCATGCCGGTTATATCCTGGCCAGACACTTAATGGCCCGTGCCAGAAAGATGAATAAAAAGGGCAGAGACGGCAGACGCCATATGGTGGCACTTGAAGGCAACCGAAGCTCAGAGGCGTCAAACGCCAGAGTGAAAGGCTTTGAAAAGGCAATTGAAGGCTCTGAGTTTGTCAACCACCAGTATTTTCACTCCAAATGGCGGGAACACCTGGCATACGAAGCCTTTAATCTCAGCACCATACGGTATCCGGATGTGTCCGTATTCTGGACCGCCAGTGACAGCATGGCGGTGGGGGTGATCAAGGCGGCCGAACACCAGGGGTGGGTGCCGGGAAAAGACTTTATCACCGGCGGGATTGATCTCCTGCCCCATACCCAGAGTTATCTGACATCCGGGCAGATGGCCGTCAGCGTCGGCGGACATTATGTGGAAGGTGCCTGGGCCCTGATCGCATTGTACGATTATCTCATGGGGATTGACTTTGCCCCATTTGACGGGGTCTGTTTTTCCACAAAAATGGTCGTCCATAACAGTTCGGAATTTCATAAACTGGGAGACCTCCGCCATAAGCTGCGCCGGGAAAACATCGACAAGATCGACTTCAGGCGGTTTTCAAGGGTCTATACCCGGGGAATCAAGAAGTATCATTTTGATTTCAAGGCATTGTTCGAGTAAATCAATGAATGTTCAACCGAAACATCAATCGAAACATCAAGGGGTGGGCATCCGGCACTCCATTGCCACCAAACTGCTCAGTTATGTATTCCTGGTCTACCTGGGGATTGCCATCCTCATCACCGGAATTCACATGGTGTATGAATACCGGCGGGTGGAAAAAAACCTGATCCAGGACCTGAAAAGTTTTTACCTCAACCTGAGTCCGGCAGTGGCCATTGCCCTGTGGGAGGCGGATAAGGACCAGATCGAATCGATACTTCACGGTCTGGAAAAGAGCCCCACCATTCTCGGTGTCCAGGTGAGCGATTTATCCAAACGGTATATCTGGTCCCAGGGAGAGGTGATTCATCCGGAATCGGCAAAATCAATTGAAACAACACCGGAAAAAGACGGGCAGGGATTGCGTGTCCGGATGAAGGGGGATGATATTTTCGGTTTCCTCTTTCCCATTATCTACGCCGGAGAGGACGGGGATGTCGAAATCGGTACCATGGCCCTGTACTCCCATCCTTCTATTGTTTTTTCCCGGGTCAAATCAAGCTACCTGTTTATTATCATCAATGCGATGATTAAAAGTATCGTATTGTGGGTGGTTTTCTTATGGTTCAGCCGTTTCCTCCTCCAGCGTCCCCTTTCAATTCTCGCCCGGGCCTCCCGTGAGATCAACCTGGATAACCTTGAACAGTTCAGCATGCTCTCCGAAACCGGGGATCAAAATGAACTGACGGAGCTTGCGGATGCATTCAACACCATGGTTCAAAAACTGCTGAATGCCAGGAAAGCACTCTACCGCAGTAAGGAGGAGCTGGAAAAACGGGTCAGCGAACGGACTGCCGCGTTATCGGAAACAAATGCCAGGCTGCAGCGGGAAGAGGCGGCACTCAAGGCATCGGAAGCAAAACTGACCCAGGCAAAGGAAACAGCCGAGGCCGCCAGCCGTGCAAAAAGCAGGTTCCTGGCCAATATGAGCCATGAACTGCGCACCCCGCTGAATGCCATCATCGGATTCTCGAACCTGATGACCCGGGAATCCACCCTGTCCCCGGAACAGCGGACCAACCTGGCCACCATTGTCAGAAGCGGCGAACACCTGCTGTCTCTGATCAACGGGGTCCTTGAATTATCCAAAATCGAAGCCGGCCGCCTCACCCTTCAACGGGAAAGCTTTGACCTCTGCCGCCTACTGGAAGATGTAGAGGAGATGTTCCGCCTTCGTGCCGGAGAGAAGGGGCTTTCTCTGAACCTTGAGAAAAAAGGTGCTGTCCCGAGATTCATCCGGGCCGACCAGGGTAAACTCCGGCAGGTCCTGATCAACCTTCTGGGAAACGCCGTCAAATTTACCGCTGCGGGCAAGGTCACCCTGTACCTGACACACAGGGAGACCGGAAACGACACCGGCTGCGATCTGCAGTTCCGGGTGACGGACACCGGCCCGGGGATCAGCAGCGACGGAAAAACATTGATTTTTGAGCCTTTCTTTCAGGACAGCCCCAGGAAATCTACCCAGCAGGGAACCGGTCTGGGTCTGCCCATCAGCCGGCGGTTTGTCCGCATGATGGGCGGAGATCTTTCGTTTTCCACCCACAGGGGCAAAGGTACCACCTTTACCTTTACCATACCGGCAGAGATTGTAGATGAAAAAGGGGTGGTACCCCGAAGCGCCCCCCGCCGGGTGATCGGATTAAAACCGGCTAGCCCGGCGTATCGCCTGCTGGTGGCCGAAGATGACGACACCAACCGTCATCTTCTGGTCAACCTGATGAAATCCGTAGGCTTCACAGTTTTTGAAGCCACAAACGGACATGAGGCATTGTCCCAGTGGAAAGCCAGGCACCCCCATCTGATCTTCATGGATCTGCGCATGCCGGTGATGAACGGCTATGAGGCCATCTCCCGCATCAAAACGTCCCACAGCCCCCCGGTTGTCATTGCCCTGACCGCCAGTGCATTTGAGGCGGATCGAATGAAGGTCATGGCATACGGCGGTGACGGTTTTGTCAGGAAGCCCTTCAAAGAGTATGAGGTTTTTTCAACCCTGGCCACCCATCTGGCGGTCGAGTTTGTTTATGAAGACCGGCAGGCGACACACCGCATACAGGCAGGTTTAAAAGAAGGCCAGATCCGGCCGGCCATCGCAGCGCTTCCGGAAGTGCTGCGAAACGAGTTTAAATTGGCGGTGGACCGCATCGATTTTGATACCGCCGTGGTACTGCTGTCCCGGATAAAAAAAGAAAATGAAGCCCTGAGCAGCGTTTTATCCGGATATATTCATGCCTATCAATTCGATGTGGTTCAGCACTATTGTGAACAGGAGACAATATGACCGCAACCGCCCTGAGTCAGAGTATCCTCATTGTTGATGATACCCCGGATAACCTGACCGTATTGCGTCAGATTCTCACCCGCCACGGCTACCGGGTAAGGCCTGCCATCAGCGGAGAAATTGCCCTGAAAGCCATACAGGCCGATCCGCCGGATCTAATTCTGCTGGACATATTGATGCCCGGAATGGACGGATTTGAGGTCTGCCGGAAACTGAAAATCAATCAGAATACACGCCGTATTCCCATTATTTTCATCAGTGCCCTTGATGATGAGGATGAGAAAGTCCGGGCCTTTGAAGAAGGCGGGGCGGATTATATTACCAAACCCTTCAATTCCGGAGAGGTACTGGCCCGGATCAACACCCAGCTGACGATCAGTGCCCTGACCGGTCAACTGAAACAGAAAACCATCCAGTTCCGTAAAGCGTTGGATGACATCCGACACTTACGGGCAAGCCGACACCTTTGCCCGGATTGTAAAAAGGAGCTGGATAAAGGTTAGTCCCCGGATGTCGGGGAATCGGTAAACAATGCCTCCAGTTTGTCAAACTGGTATTGGTCAATCAGAGGAAGAAGATATCCGGCAAGGGCATCGTCCTCTTGCCGGATATCTTCAACTAAAGCTACAGCCCTGTCATAATCCGCCTGCACAGCGGCTTCACGAAACGCCGCTTTCAGCTCAGGGGGCAGAGAAGCAACAGACCTTTCAGACGGCGCTTCCTGAACGGGGGGGGATGCGTCCTCTTCTTCATAGATATAGGAAATGTCCAGATGTTCAGCAATCTTCGCCAATAACTCCGTTTCATTAAAAGGCTTGCGCATGAAGTCATCCGCCCCCTTCCGGAGTACCCTGATCCGGTCTTCTTCAAAGGCACTTGCCGTCAATGCAATGATGACGGGCCGGTCACCGTTTTCCAATGCACTGAGCTGCCGGATGGCTTCATACCCATCCATCACCGGCATGCGAATATCCATAAAAACCAGGTGGGGCGGATCTGCCTTACATGCCTCCAGCGCCTCAAGGCCGTTATGAACCACAGCAACCCTGAACCCCACCATTTCAAGCAGACGACTCAGCAGGTTTCGGTTATTCTCATCGTCATCCGCCACCAGCAGACGGATATCCGGGCCTCCGGGTTTCAGCCCGATCACCCGTGGCAATACGGATGACGTCTGCCCCACATCTTCCACAGCGAGGTCAACCAGGATGTCGAATGAAAACCGGGCGCCTTTATCCGGCGTGCTTTCCACCCTGATACCGCCCCCCATCATCCGCACAAACTGCTGACTGATGGGCAGGCCTAACCCGGTTCCCTGGCGGCTCCCTCTCTGGCCTGCCGCCTGGTAGAACGCATCAAATATTTTCTGGCGGTCTGCTTCAGCGATACCGATACCGGTATCACTGATGTCGAACACCAGCCGGTATCTGCCGTCATTTCGCGGATCACTTGACACCCCTCCGGAGACGGAGATGCTGATCTGCCCCTTTTCGGTGAACTTGACCGCATTTCCCAGAAGGTTAATGAGAACCTGTCGCAGCTTATTCTGGTCTGCGGCGATGAATCGCGGGAGACCCGGGTCCGGATTAAACTCCAGATGTAGCCCCTTTTGACCGGCACGAAGCATAAACATCTCTTCAAGGCCGCGAAGCAGATGGTGGAGGTCGAACCGGTCTTTTTTCAGCGCATACCTTCCGGATTCGATCTTTGAAAATTCCAGCACGTCATTGATCAGAGCCAGCAGCAACTCACCGCTCCGGATAATGGTGGCCAGATTTTCCCGCTGCTCCCGGCTAAGGGTCCGATCCCGGGCCGTGAGATTTGAAAACCCGATGACGGCATTCAGGGGGGTGCGCAGCTCATGGCTCATATTGGCCAGAAATGTGCTTTTGGCCTGATTTGCCTTTTCAGCAGCCTCCATGGCGGACAACGCCTTGTCCTTAGCGATTTCAAGATCACGGGTTCTGGTACGGACCTTATTCTCCAGATCAACGGAAAGATCTTCCACGGTTTTAAAGGCCTGGGAAAAACGGATGGCCAGCAATCCGGACTGAAAAAATATGAACACCAGCCACCCGTAGTGCCCGACTTCCGGTGTGGGCAGCATTCCGCGAACCACAAGAATATCATTAATCACACTTACAAAAAAAATCAAAAAGCCGCAGAAAAAAACCATTGCTCCCTGACGTTTAGCGGATACGGCCCGAAGGATACAAGCCATGGTGTACACGCCGCCTAAAATCAACACCGTCTGATAATAAATAAGATGATTGGAGATCGTCAGCACATCACCGGACACCGCATGAACACACAGGAGTGCTGAAATCCCCATGAGTAAATACCAGATCCTGCGGAACATATCCTCGGGAAATACCGATCTTAAAAACAAACCGAAAAAAAAGACCCCCATAGGCAGGGTCAGGTATTCGGCAGCGCCGAAAAAATGGTCATCCAGAGATGGAAACACATGGAGCACCAGCCGTTCCCCTTTCACCACCACACGCAGACAGACCTCCAGGCAGAACAGGGCAAAAAACAGGGGGGAACGGCTGGTACTCCATGTGTTTCCATTTCTGGATGATCATTTTTTCGGCGCTGCCGAATACCTGACCCTGCCTATGGGGGTCTTTTTTTTCGGTTTGTTTTTAAGATCGGTATTTCCCGAGGATATGTTCCGCAGGATCTGGTATTTACTCATGGGGATTTCAGCACTCCTGT
>JAKSBB010001208.1 GCA_022361315.1 Desulfobacterales bacterium | reverse complement strand
ATGGGGAAAAGGCCGAGTTCTCATTCTTTGAGTGGATCGCCATGGTGTTCAGCTGCGGCATCGGTATCGGTTTCATTTTCTGGGCCGTTGCCGAACCCCTGTACCACCACGCCAGCCCTCCCTATCTGGCCGAAGCCGGAACCCCTGAGGCAGCCACCGTGGCCATGCAGATCAGTCTGTTGCACTGGGGGATTCACGGCTGGGCATGCTATGCCATTGCCGGTCTGGCCATTGGATATGCCTCTTATCGGCTGGGGCGTCCGCTCTCCGTTGCCAATTCCCTCTACGGCCTCATCGGCGAGCAGGTCAACGGGCTGCCGGGGAAAATCGTAGACTTTCTGGCTGCCTTTGCCACCATCGCCGGCATCGCCACCTCCCTGGGCATGGGGCTGATGTCCATCCGGTTCGGGATCAACCAGCTTTTCGGTATCCAGCTGGGTACCGGCGGGCTTACCTTTGTCATGATCCTGATGATCATCGGATACACCATCTCTGCGGCATCAGGTATTGAAAGGGGGATACGGATCCTGAGTAAAACCAATATGTATCTGGCCTTCCTGGTATTGCTTTTCTTCATCCTCTGCGGTCCGACCCTCTTTATTTTCAACGGCATGGTGGAGTCTGTGGGGCAGTACTTTCAGAATATTATTTTCATGTCCTTCTGGTCCGACACCATGCAGGTGGCCAGCGAAGGCAAGTGGCTGGGCTGGTGGACCGTTTTCTACTGGTGCTGGTGGATTGCCTGGGGACCTTTTGTGGGCGGATTTGTGGCCCGGATATCCAAAGGCCGCACCATCCGGGAATTTGTTTTCGGTGTTGTGCTGGTCCCCCTGGTGATTACCTTTGTCTGGTTTAATGCAGTAGGCGGTACGGCACTCCATGCGGAGATCAACGGGACGCTTGAGATGTACAAGGCCATTTCAGCGGATGCCGGTTCCGGCATCTTTACCCTGCTGACGGCCATGCCCTTTGGCACCCTGGTCAGCTACATCGTCTTTTTTAACCTGATTATTTTCCTGGTGACCTCAGCGGATTCCGCCTCTTTCTTCGTGGCCATGATCGTGGGCAACGGTGATCTGAATCCCAAAATCGGGCAGCGGCTCATCTGGGGATTCTTCATCGGTGCCATTT
>JAKSBB010000700.1 GCA_022361315.1 Desulfobacterales bacterium | reverse complement strand
GCAGCGATGGCTGCGAACTCTTCCTCAGGCGCCTTGGAGATCAGGTGGTGGCGGCTGTGGAACCAGAAGTAAGCAATGAATACCGCGTACAGGACCGCTGCGTAGCAGGTCACCTTGGCATTGGCCAGGAAGCAGGCCACGAAGGCAAAACATCCCAGGATGACGGAGATACCGGAGGTAATCTTGCCGCCAGGGGTTTTGTAGGGACGGTGAAGATCCGGCTCTTTGATTCTCAGCATGAAATGAGAGGCTGTCATGAGAATGTAGGAGATGGAGGCACCGAATACCGCAATAACCAGAAGGCTGTCGCCGTCAACAATCAGAGAGAGAACAAAACCCAGGATACCGATGGCCCAGAGTGCGATGTAGGGGGTCTTCCGCTTTCCGGTCAGGGACAGGAAAGTGGGGAGGTAACCCGCACGGGACAGGGCGAAGAACTGACGGGATGCGCCGAAGATCAGGGAGAAGAAGGAGGCAACGAGGCCTGCCAGGCCGACAACGTTGATCAGACGGCTGACGAAGGTCGGTCCGCCGTAAGCGTTGGGGGACTGGATGGCACCGATCAGGGGATCGGCAGCATCCTGAATCAGCAGGGCGGAAGAACCGGCCGGGCCGAATACCAGGATCAGGGCAGCGAAGATCAGCAGCGTGGTCATGGCAGCGATGATGGCGCGGGGCATGTCCTTGGTGGGATTCTCGCATTCTTCGGCCGCCAGGGGAATACCTTCAACCCCAAGGAAAAACCACATACCGAAGGGAAGTGCGGCCCAGACACCCATCCAGCCGTGGGGCAGGAAACTGGTGGCACCGGACACTGCGGGATTGGGCGTAATGTCAAAGAGGTTGGCAACGTTGAAGTGGGGAATCATGGCGGCAATGAAGGCCACCAGGGCAATAACGGCGATCACGGTGATGATCATGCAAAGCGTCAGTGCCTCGCCCACGCCGTAAAGATGCACGCCCACAAAGAAGACATAGAAGAGCAGTTTTGTGGCCCAGGTGCCGCCCAACAGTACCATGGTCAGGCTCTGCATCCCCTCCGGCACATAGGCGATCAACGACCCGTTGGGCCCGAACAGCGATCCGCAATACCCGGCAATGAACACGGCAATGGCCGCCGGTGCAATACAATATTCAAATAAAATCCCCACACCGGTCATGTAGCCGCCCAGGGGGCCGAAGGCCCTTCGGGCAAAACCGTATCCGCCGCCTGCGGAAGGCACGATGGTGGAAAGTTCCGCT
>JAKSBB010001034.1 GCA_022361315.1 Desulfobacterales bacterium | reverse complement strand
ATTGTTTTTCCAGAATCCCCGGACAGAGGTGATATCTTCTGGAATCGCCTCCAGGTCCTTGACCTTTGGTTTTCGTGAAAAGGCTTCCACCAGACCGGAAACCCAGCCGGCAGCAATCATGGGATTTAAAGAGGTCAGGGGGGCGGCAAGTATGGATGAGGCAATGGTATAGGGATGTGCCATGGCGGCAAGGGCGCCGATACCTGCAAAAATGCCGTTGGCCAGCACCCATATCCATATCATATCCGTGCCTGCATTCTTGCCTTCCATCAGAAATCCTGCCACAAAAAGAAGCAAAATAAGTCCGGGGATCAACCATTTGAGCACCTTGCCGGTATTGCCTGCCGGAGGAATCTCATTGAGGGCGGGCACATCAATGGGAACGGCATCCCCGATGTACCGCTTTATACCGGGAACGTGGGCGGCCCCGACCACGGCCACCGTCTTTTCGCCCGGTGCAGAACGGATATGTTCGGCCAGGAACTGGTCCCGTTCGTCTATCAACGCCCGCTCAATGATGGGATGGGCATCTTTCACCTCGGACAGTAACGATTGAAGCATATCTTCCTGCTTCATCTTTTCGATATCAGCCTCTTCAATTTCGTCGGACTGGCCGAATGAAAAGACCATGGAGAAGATCAGTTTGAGTTTTTCCCAGAACCCCATGCCCCGCCATACCCTGGACAGGGTGGTCTGGATCTCCCGGTCTGCCGGTACCAGGGTGGCATCTATTTCATCTGCCGCATCAATGGCGTTGATCATTTCCTGGCCGGGTTTGACACCAAACTTATCCGCAATTTTCTTCTGGAAGGAGGAGAGCAGCAGATTCATGAACAGCATCAATGCTTTTTTTTCTTTGATGACTTTTACAATGTCCATGTTCCGCCAGCGGTCCGAATCCCGGATGGATGCCAGACGGGTGTTGCACAATTCCACACAGACGGTGTCCGGCTGTTCGGCCCGGATGGTCTCCGTCACCAGGTCCGCACTCCGGCGGGAAACGTGGGCCGTGCCGATGAGGATGATTTCTTTATCTTCCCATGTCAGGTTGTGAATATCGTTATTATCGGGCGTGTTCGGCTGTTCCTGGTCTATAGCGTTATCTAAAGCGTCTTGGCCGGTAATCGTTTGGTCCATATGTGGCGTTTGCCTTTCTTCTGGTTAATTCAAGGAGTTGTATTATAGGCATTCTGTCCGGTTTATCAATACAAAAAAGGGACAATTAAGGTCTGAATCTTGACCTTGTTAAGGGCTTCTGGTATTCATCATTTTTATGAAATCCATAGACGAACAGGTACTCCGTACCACCAAGGAAATCATTGTCAAATTCATTGAGATGGGCAGACTGTCGCCTTCCAATATACATGAATCCTTCAGGGATATCCATGCGACGGTCAATGACACCGTTCGAAAAAGTTTAGATGCCCAGATGCTGGCAAAACAGATGTTTGAAAAACAGCCCGATGAATCCAAAAAATAATGACACCACTGCCCGCCGTGTTCAAACCAGTGTCACCGCAGGATTGAAAAAAGGCTGGAGCGGCCTGCTCTGGCTGTTGAAGATCCTTGTACCCATTTCCTTTTTTACGGCATTGATGGTGCACTTTAACCTGCTCCATCACCTGGACTTTCTTCTGGAACCCCTCATGAGTCTGATCTGCCTGCCCGCCAGTGCCGCCGTGGTGCTTGTGATCGGGTTGTTTACAGGGATTTACGGTACGGTGGCGGCCCTGTCGGTGATGTCTTTTTCCATGGATCACATGATATTGATCGCCATATTTACCCTGATTTCCCATAATATTATCCAGGAGAGCCTGGTTCAGGCCAATTCCGGTATTCGGTTTTTTATGGCTGCGGCCTTTCGCCTGGGGATGTCTTTTGTGGTGACTTTTGTCTGTGCCCTGATTATGGATGTTGAGCCCGGCACAGGAGTGGCTGCTGCAGGCGCGGCAACACAGTCCGCGATCGGCCCTTTTTCCGCCATGCTGGCGGAATGGGGTATCAGCACGGGGAAATTGTGCATTCAGATCTTTTGTATCATCATGCCGCTGATGGTGGTGCTTGAGCTGGCAAAAACCTTTCAGCTCATTGATTCTGTTACCCGTATCTGTGCACCGGTGGTACGACTGATGGGACTGGACCGCTCCTGCGCCATGCTCTGGATGACGGCGGCTACCTTCGGACTGGCCTACGGGTCGGCCGTCATCGTAGAAGAGACCCGGACCCATACCTATGATCGGGAGGCACTCACCAAGCTTCATCTGTCCATTGGTGTTAACCATGCCATGATTGAGGACCCGGCATTGTTTCTGCCGTTGGGCATCCCCGTATTCTGGCTCTGGATTCCGCGGCTCCTGGCTGCCATGGCCGTGGCCTGGATCTACACTGGATTTTCCTATGCTAGGAGGCTCAATGCTAAGCGCGCTGGCCATAAAAAACTTTGCAATCATTGAAGATATCCGCATTGAGTTTAATGACGGCCTTTCCGTGCTCACCGGTGAAACCGGGGCCGGCAAGTCCATTATCATCGAGGCCGTAAATCTGCTTCTTGGGGGGAGGGCCTCCGCCGATCTGGTCCGCACCGGTGAAGACAGTGCGGAGCTTGAAGCCTTTTTTGAAATTAGTGGTGACTCCCACGCCGCCCGTGTGATGACGGAGCAGGGAATGGACTGGGAAGACGGTCTGATCATCCGCAGGGTCATTTCCGGTGCCGGTAAAAGCCGGGTGTATATCAATTCCCGTCAGTCCACCCTGGATCTGTTGAAGCAGGTGACCTTTAACCTGGCAGGTATCTCCAGCCAGCACGCTCACCAGGGACTGCTCAAAGAAGAGAACCATCTGGATATACTGGACGAGTTCGCCAATACCCTGGAACTGCGGCAGGAGGTCGGGGCACTGTTCCGGAAAATTGTTCCCATGAAGCGGGAGATCCGGGAACTGAAGGAAAAGCAGGCCACTGCGGAAAAGGAACAGGAATTCCTTCAGCACCAGGTGGATGAAATCGCATCGGCCGCCATTCAACCCGGCGAAGATGAGGAACTGGCCCGGAAACGGGAACAATTGCAAAATGCCAGCCAGATATTTGAAACCGTGAACGGTGCCATTCACGAAATCTATGACCGTGAAGGCGCGCTTATGGAGCGGATTGCAGGTTTGTCAGACCGTTTCCGGCGTTACGGTCAAAGTGACGCCCGTCTCATGACCATGGGAGACCGGCTGGACTCCATATCCTTTGATCTTCAGGATTTGATTTCAGAATTCAGGGCTTATACGGATACCATTGATCTGGATCCGGAATCCCTGGAAATGGTGGATCAGCGACTGGATCTGATTTCAAAGCTTAAGCGGAAATACGGGGGAAGCCTGGAATCCCTGTTTGAGCAATATGAGACCATGTCCGGTGCCCTGTCGGAAAACCTGGGGCTGGGCAAGAAGATCTCTGCATTGGAAGCCGAGCTCAAAGAACTTGAATCCGGCATCCGCCAGAAAGCCAGGGCCCTGTCCATGAGGCGCCAAAAAGAAGGGCTCGCACTGGCAAAACTGGCACAGAAGGAATTGGGGGCCCTTGAAATGGGGCGTGCCAGATTTGAAGTCGCCTTTTCAACGGTTGCATCGGACAAATCCTCCGATATTTCCACGGACAGCAGCGAGAAGATTTTTGCCACCGGTATGGACCGGGTCGGATTCTTGCTCAGCCCAAATCCAGGGGAAAAGCCCAAGCCCCTTGCCAAGATCGCCTCGGGCGGAGAGCTTTCACGTATCGTTCTGGCGCTGAAAGTGGTGTTGTCTCGCGGGCACTCCCTGGAAACACTCGTGTTTGATGAGGTTGACTCCGGCATCGGCGGGGCCACTTCTGACAAAGTGGGTTTGAAGCTCAAAGAACTGGGAGACCGCCATCAGGTGATCTGTATCACCCATCTGGCACAAATTGCCCGCTACGGCAGCCACCAGTACCGGATATTCAAGCAGGTGAAGAACCAGAGAACCGCCACAAGCATTGTCCCCCTGGCCACGGAGACCGAGCGTATCGAAGAGATCGCCAGGATGATCGGCGGGCAGGAGATCACCGATGCCACCCGGGCCCATGCCCGGGAACTTTTAGAAACCCGTTAACCGGTATTGTTTCCATATTATACGGTCTTTCAACTTGCTGTTATTTCAGTTTATCTGCGCTGTCTGCTTGACAAAATTTCATTTATGGTTACAATTTCGGACTATCAAAAAATACGTTTGGTACACCCCTGGTGCATCCCCGGCGTATTATAGTTATGGTCAAAACTAAGGAGTTGGAATGCCGATATACGAGTTTAAGTGCAGCAAGTGCGAAGAATTTTTTGAAGTGATTGTCATGAAGTCGGACGATGACAAGGAAATCAATTGTCCGAAGTGCAAATCCGTTGAATTCCAACGGGTTGTGTCCGCCACCAACTATGCCATGGGGGATTCCGGTTCTGCATCTGCGGGCAAAGGGGTTCATACCCAGGAACGCACCTGTTCAGGCGGATCATGTAAAACATATACCGTGCCGGGCGTTTCCTGAAGCGGTTCAATATTATTATTTTTATTGCCTGCCTTTATTAAGGCAGGCAAACCCACCTTTATCGGTTCTGAAACTCCATCTGCAGCAGTAATCTAAAAGAGGTCATACGCAACAATGGTTGAAATCATCGCTCACCGCGGCGCCAGGAGCCTGGCCCCGGAAAATACCCTGGCTGCTGCCCGGCTGGCCCATCGTCTCGGTGCCCACAGATGGGAAACCGACGCCAACCTCACCATGGAAGGCCAACTCGTACTGTTTCATGACGATACCCTGACCCGGTGTACCAATGCCGCAAATGAGTTTGCCTATGATCCGGAACAGCCGGGGGGGCAGGACCGTCTTCGCAGCTATACCATGATGGAACTGGAACTTCTGGAAGCAGGCGCTTACTTTGAGCGGACCGATCCCTATGACACCCTGAATGAAATTGACCCAAAAGACCTGGCGTCATACCGGGAGGAACGAATCCCCTCTCTTTATGACGGGTTGGTGCTGACCCGGGAACTTAAGTGGACCATCAATATCGAGCTGAAGGATTACGGTAACGAGCCTGAATTGGGGTTCATGGTTTCCAGGACGTTGACCGATATTGCCCGTGCCGGTATTGCCCATGACAGGGTGGTGATCTCTTCATTCAACCATGCCTGGCTCAGGCAGGTGCGGGACCGGGCGCCGGAAATCGAAGTCCAGGCGCTGGTGGGGTGGGACGATGACGTTCCCCTGGATTTTAATTCCCCGGTGTTTACAAATGGGGAATTCCAGGTATTGAATATCAATGCAAATCTCATCATCCCCAGGGACATCAAAGCCCTTAAAGCTGCGGGCAGGCGAATCAACCTGTTTACCGTCAATGAACCCCACGATTATATGAGATTTGTCAATGCCGGCGCGGACGGCATTATTACAGATTATCCCCAGCGATTTCTAAAATAAAGATGCGGTGTTCTTCTTGATAAAGAATATACACCGCATATCTTCTGTTGGTATTTGAGGTCTTAGCCAGCGTAAAAGTCTCTGAAACCCTGTATGGTTTTTTCTATATCTTCGGCAGTGACATCCAGGTGGGTGACAAGTCTCAAATGTTCTGCACGGTCGATGAGAATACCATAGTTTGCCATATGATCGGCCAGCACTTCGATTTTACTCCCCACGTCTGCAAAGAGGATGTTTGTCTGAACGTCCTCAGGATTCACGTTCAATTCCTGAATATCTGACAACCCTTCGGCCAGTCGTTTGGCGTTGGTATGGTCTTCGGCCAGGCGCTCCACATTATTATCTAAGGCATAGATGCAAGCGGCAGCCAATATACCGGCCTGGCGCATTCCGCCGCCGACCATTTTTCTCCAGCGCCTGGCCCGGGCAATGAAGTCTGAAGGTCCGCAAAGAACGGAACCCACCGGAGCACCAAGGCCTTTGGACAGGCAGCAGGATACCGTGTCAAACAATCCCACGATATCCTTTACATCAAGGTTGAGCTTCACTGCGGCATTGAACACTCTGGCACCATCCAGATGGAAACCAAGATTGTGTTTATTTGCAAAGGTACGGGCTTCCCGGAGATAGTCCATGGAAAGCACTTTCCCCCCCTGGGTATTTTCAAGGCAGAGCAGCCGGGTCTTGGCAAAGTGATAATCATCGGGTTTGATAAACCGGGACACCTTTTCAAGATCAAGGGTGCCGTCCGGTTCAAAGTCCAGGGGCTGGGGCTGAATGCTTCCAAGTACTGCAGCGCCTCCTGCTTCGTACCTATAGGTGTGGGCCGTCTGTCCGACAATGTATTCATCACCCCTTTGACAATGACTCAGCAGGGCCAGCAGATTGGATTGGGTGCCGGAGGCACAATAAAGCGCTGCGTCTTTGCCTGTGATCCGGGCCGCCTTTTCTTCCAGAAGATTTACAGTGGGGTCTTCTCCGTAAACATCATCCCCTAAAGACGCTTCCATCATTGCGGTTTTCATTTCAGGGGTGGGGCAGGTAACGGTATCACTTCTCAGGTCGGCACTTATACTTTTGGGGGTCATTTTTATACCTTCAAATTTATAGTCATAATAAAAAACGGACCGAGTCTTCGGCCAAACCCTCCCACTATAGAGATTTGCGGAATTAGATACAAGGTACAATTCCCATTAAAATCAAAGGGTCAGAAGAAAAGTTGAAAAAATATTAAAAAAGTGTTTGACAGAAATGAAAAATTCTAGCATATTACGCCGGTCTTCACGGGGCAACGCCGAACGGACAGCGCACCGGGGAGATTTTTTTTGATCTTTGAAAATTGGTCAGTGAAAAAAGCAATGAGCGGGTCACAAAACAACTCGTCAAGCCTAACAGCAAGACGAGGTCGACCTTAAAGTTTTAGTACATAACGAAGTTTTGGCTTCGTTGATATAGGATTATAACTGGAGAGTTTGATCCTGGCTCAGAAT
>JAKSBB010000493.1 GCA_022361315.1 Desulfobacterales bacterium | reverse complement strand
GCCCGGCCGACGGCAGCAGCTTCTGCCCAGACATCCGCCTGGTCTTCCACGGCATTATAGGGGATATCCTTTGCTTTTGTCCCCGCCTCGACCATCATGGGAAGGGCGCTCATTTCACACTCATCCCCTTTCCCGCAGAAGGCACAGGGGATATTGCCCTGGACCGTCAGCTGCCCCATGAGGTCCATGTTTTCGAACTGGGTCATCTCCACGGCAAGGGCCTGATTCACGGCGGCCAGGGGCTCGGGGAAACAACCGGTGAGAACGGTGGCCCCCAGTTTTCCCTTCAGCAGGTTGGTGCCGTGTCTCAGGGACCAGAACCGTTCCAGCAGGGATTTGGTGAAGGCATCAATTTGGGAATAAGGGATATAGCCGCCGATCACCAGGGCTTTGGCAGACTTAATTTTTTCAGCCAGCTCTGGGAAATCATCTTTGACCTTACAGATATTGTCAGGCACACACCCCTTGCAGGCGATGCACGGTTTTACGTTGATGCGGCTCAGTTTGACAAACGCCGAGTCAAGGCCACTGTTGTCCAGAACGGCCTGGATCAAACGGTCCGTGTTGCTGTCTTTGATGGGGCTGCCGGATATACCGATAATTTCGGGATTCATACCTTCTCCTCCTTTGGGAATTTATTAAGTTTATCCATATGTATCCCATGGAGGGAATCCGTGCAGTAGCAATTGCTACATTGATAAAAAACAAAATATATAGAGACAGACCCAGCCGGCCCGAAAAGCCGCGATATATGGATTTTCTGTTGTTTTCCCGCCCGTTCCGTAGTAGAAGATTCAAAATGATTAAAGCTATAATGATTAAATCAATATCAATTCTCCACCAAGGCGGTTCCCCATGGCCAAACTAAGAAAAGCGAAAACCCTCAGCCTAGTCAAAGATGTCAGCCAACAGATTGAAGAGGCCATATTGTCCGGGGAATACCGGCCGGGGGACCGGCTGCCCAGCACCCGGGATCTCCAGGAGATTTTAGGGGCCAGCCTCGGCACCATCCGGGAAAGCCTGGCCATCCTTGAACAGAAGGGCCTGCTTGAGGTGCGCAAAGGGGCCAAAGGAGGCTTTTTCATCCGGGAACTCTCCACGGAACCCCTTGAAGACAACCTTGACATGCTGATGCGGCACCGGGGGATTTCCCACCGGGAACTCTACGAATTCCGAACCACCAATGAAGCGGGGGTCCTCCGGCTGGTGGTGCAGAAGGGAACGGATGAACAATTGGATGGACTGAATGATTTTCTAAACCGGATGAAGGCGTGCCTGGGGCAAGGTAACCCCGGCTGGATCCGGCTGGTTGACATCGAAAATGAGATGCGCCGGGCCTTTTTAAAGATCATCCGGAACCGGACCTATGACATCGTCCTCACCCCGATCATCAACAACCTTCAGCGGTATGCCCGGAACCATCTGCCCGGGGGCGATGAGGAAACCCGTATCGCCTTTGCGTACTGGGAAAAAATTATTCCCGCCATCCAGGCCAGGGATGAGGAAAAGGCAGCCGGTTTGATCAAAAAACTGCTGCTGACCTTCATGGATATTATTATCGGTTTCTCCGGGGAGGAGGCCCGCCAGGACCAATACCGTTAATCCACTCTTTTTCAGCATAGGATTTCAATATGTTGATGAATTCCTTTTCAAGGATTCCCGGCGTTCTATCCAGCAATTGGATCAGACTGATTTGATTTTTTTCTCCCCGACTGTTCATATGAATTTCAACCAGTCTCCCCTGGTTTACATACCCCTGTGTCACGTTGCTGCCGAAAACACAGAGCCCTAAACCACGGCAGGCACAATCCAGAACCACCAGGCTGTTCTCTGATATCACCTTCCGCCTGAGGCGGGCCGGCGACCTGCCGAACTGATGATGGAACCAGCTTCTGATTTCCAGGACATTCTGCCGGGTGGACAAAAAGCGCTGCTTGCAGAGATCGTCATAGGAAAACCCTTTTGTATGATTGCTTTGCAGGTATTCAGGGGAGCAAACCATGACAATCACTTCATCCACCACGGGTTCGCAAGAGCAGATGGCATGGAAATCGTTTTGCAGGGTCACGCCGCCGTATACATCGATTAGTGCAAGGTCGAGACGGCCATTGAGTATCATTTCAACCAGTTCCCTTGAATGGGCAAGGGTCAGCCGGATGTCAGCGTCAGGATGGTGTTGTGAAAAGGCTTCTATAATCTTCGGCATATGCAGTGTGCCGGTGGCCGGAGGTGCGCCGATATGCAATGTGCCTGCACGGCCGGATGGATTAACCACAAGCGCATCCACATGATAGTTAATCTCATCCAGATGGGGGCCCACATGGGTGGCCAGGTGGTGGGCCGTAGACGTGGGTATCAATCCTTTTGGCGAGCGGATGAACAATTGGACACCCAGTTCCGTTTCCAGTTTTGTGAGATTCTGACTAATGGCGGAGCGGGTGACATTTAAGGCATTGGCGGCCTTTGATGTCGTCCCGCTTTCATATAAGGTCTTGAAGATGATTAATTTATTCAGGTTCATGTTAAGTAAATCTAAACAGGTTGGTTAGAAAATATCATTTTCATTAATCATATGAATCTGTCATTGTGTCAAGCAGAGTTTCTGGAGGGCTCCTGCAATAGTCAGGATTCTGGTTTGAGGTAGAGGAGCCGAGTCATTCACCGATTCGGGATTGGAGATACACATGAACTATACTGCTGTATTGGGTCTGCTGGGCACCTTCATCGGGTTAATCCGGGCGCTTCCCCAGCTTCTGGGTCTTATCCGCTCCGGGCAGGCAAATGGCGTTTCTCCGGATACTGCCGCAACAAGTGCCATTGTCAGCTTTGGCTGGGCCGTCTACGGCATGCTGACATCACAATATTATGTGACCCTTGCCACAGGGGCATCCGGGGCCGTTTTTCTCGCCATTACCCTTTGTGCTTTACATCACGGACGGAAAATCAAAGAGATCAAGGTGGCGCCCGTCTGGCTTCTGGTCCTGGTCCTGGCATTCATCCTGAAAAAAGAAACCGGACTCGGCCTTGTCCTGCCCGTGAGCATCCTTGTCTCCAATATCCCCCAGCTCTATGTCGCATTCAAAGAGGAGAATCTGAGCGATCTCTCCCTTGGCACCTGGCTTTTATCCGTCTCAGACGGCCTGGTCTGGGGAAGTTATGCCTTCATCCAGCAGGATATTTCCATCATGGTCTTCGGCATATTCCAGCTGATCACAAGCGGGGCCATCGTTCTTTTGAAACTCATTAAGGCCCAAAAGCACAAAGCCAGGGTAAGACTACCCTGACTCTGAACTCATAACTTGCCTTTGTGCGTTTAACTTACGAAACTATCTGCCGGGCAAATTCAACGGCCTTCTGTTGAACGGCATCTCCCATGGCATCAGGCGTGGTGCAGGAATCAATAAACAAGGTCCCCGCATTGACGGCCTTGTGGTATTTCTGCATCCGTGAGAAGGCGTCCACCATACCTTCGGCGTTATCGTCGTATCCGCCGGCACCTGTGGCAATCATGGCCTGGCGCTGACCGTCCACAAGGGATGCATGATCAGGGGTGTTGGCATTGGTGTACAAACAATAGGTCCTGTCGATCACCGCCTTAATCTGGGCGGAAAAACCCCAGAAATACAGGGGGGATGAAAAGATGACCAGCTCGGATTGAATCATCTTGTCCAGAATCTCGGGGACATCATCCTTCTGGATACATCCCACGGGTTCGGGTTTCTCTTTGCACTTGCCGCACGCCATGCACCCTTTCAGGTTTTTGGGGTGCAGATAAATGCTGTCAACCTCATGCCCCATGCCTGTCAATTCTTCTTCCACCCATGAGAGTACTTTTGCGGTGTTGCCTTTTTTCCGGGCGCTGCCCTCTAAGATGGTGATTTTCATACTGCCTCCTTTTTAATGTAATTTATCCGTATTGAAATCCGGCGACAGGATAAAATCTTGATGAGCATTTGTACAATGAATCATTTTGATAGGAATGATCAAGGTTTGTGATGCCGTCTTTTTACTCGGTTCTCCTGGTGTTCCACTGATTTTTCCGGAAGCCGATTATCTAAAGTTCGAATACGGAACCCACTTGTTTTTTGCCGATTTTTTCATAATAAAAATCTTCATCAGAGAGCACATAAACACTCAGGGTTGAAAAATCGTTCTTAATCTGCTCAAGCAGCGATCTCCCAATTTTTTGATTTCGGTAGGCCGGTACCACGAAGAGTTCACTGATATACACAGCGAAGCCGTCATCTAATAAAGCCCGAACGTATCCACAAAAATTATTGTTCACATGACATACATAGGTGACCCCATTTTTAAGCCGATCCTTGTAAACTTCAATTGCATCGCTATTTGTAAACATATCCCAGTTGGGATCTTCTTTTATTGCCGAAAGAACAGCTTCTTCGTGTTCAGCTGTATATTTGGATATTTCCATATCTCCTATTGCCCTGCTTAATATAAATGTCCGTTATATTAAAAATACGATGATGTGGTAATTTTTTGGATGTCCTAATTAGATCGTCATGAATTTAATGCTTGGACATAAACATTATTTTGGAGAAAATGCAATATCCCAGAGGCAGTTTCGAGTTCTCCACAGCCTTCCGCCAACGATCCGGCAGACATTCTACCGATAAGAACGTCACACATTGAACACCGCTCAACACGACTATTCTACTGGGCCTCATAACCTTACCGAACGGAGATCTCAACCAACTCGCAAAAAAAAGTGAGTTTTTCCTTGAAATTTAACTCAAATCATCCTAATGATTAAATCATTAAATCATAAACAATAAATGGAGATGCATCCCAATGATTCAATCCAGCCCATCCGATAAAATGGCCGGAATCACGCCCGAAGGCGTCAATCAGATCCACGACGCCTCCATGGAAATCCTGGCCCGGGAAGGGGTTTGCTTCAACAGCCGGACGGCCCTTGATATATTTGCAAGCCATGGGTTCCGCCACGACAACGGTAAGGTGCGCATCTCCGAAACCCAGGTGAAAAAAGCCCTTGAAACCGTCCCGGCCGAGTTCACCATTCATGCAAGGAATCCGGAAAACAATCTGCGCATCAGCCCGGACAGCTTTGTCCTCCTGCCCACCGTGGGCGCTCCCAATATCGCCGGTATAGAGGGAAATCAACGGCCGGCAACCCTGAAGGACTTCAAGACCTGCTGCGACCTGGTGCAATCCTCACGCCAACTGGATATGGGTGGCTGGCTGATGGTTCAGCCCAATGACATCCCTCTGGATACGGCCCATCTGGACATGCTGCTGGCCTATACCACCCGGTGCGATAAGCCCCTGCTGGGTGCCTTCGGCTCCGATACCATGGCAAAGGATACCTTCGGAATGGCCGAAATGATCTTCGGCGGAAAAGACTACCTGCGGGCGCATCCCGTCACTGCCATGATCATCAATGCCCTCACCCCGCTGCAGTTTTCCGGGGAGCAGACCGACGTGCTCATCCAGGGGGCAGAGCTGCGGCAGCCCCTAGTGATTTCCAATATGGCGCTGGCAGGATCCACGGCACCGGTCCGTCTGCCGGGACTGCTGGCCCTGATCAATGCAGAGATCCTTGCAGGTATGGTTCTTTCCCAGCTTGTGGGTCCGGGCACCCCGGTGGTCTACGGCACCACCTCCGCCCCCATGGACATGAAGACCACCGTGGGGGTGGTGGGGGCCTGGGAAACCGTAAAAGTATCCGCCGCCGCCATCCGGATGGCAAGGTATTATAACCTTCCCTGCCGCACCGGCGGCAGCCTGAACGATGCCCATATACCCGACGGCCAGGCCATGGCCGAAGGCAGCCTGCTGCTCTCCACCGCCATCCGGAACGGGGCAAACTTTATCCTCCACGCCTGCGGTCAGATGGCCTCATTCATGGCCGTGAGTTTTGAGAAATGGCTCATGGACGAAGAACTCTGCGGCCTGATTAAAGGCACCATTGCCCCTCTGGATATTACCGAAGAGACCATTGACATCGACACCATTTGCAGTGTCGGCGCCGGAGGCGAATACCTGACCCACCCCAGCACATTTTCCCACTTCAAGACGCTTTCCCGGCCGGATATTTTCAACCGGCGCAACCATAAGAAATGGCAGGAGGCCGGTGCCTTGGATGCTGCCGCCTCGGCATCTGCCGGACTTAAACAAAGACTTGAAATGCATACCCTGCCCCCCATTGACGAGGGGCTGAAACAGGAACTTGAAGGCTTTGTCGCCCGAAGAAAAGCCTGACAGG
>JAKSBB010000923.1 GCA_022361315.1 Desulfobacterales bacterium | reverse complement strand
TCCGGCTATCGGGCGTGGCTGAGCATGTCCGGATTCAATCTGAAAAACCCACGCAGATGCTCTACCCAATAGGCCTGGTAAACCAGATTATCGCTGTGAAAGGCGATGACCTGCTGGCGTTTTTCAGACGCATAGATAAAGTGGAGTCTGCCGGATGGTTCAACCTGATAGACCATGGCCGCAAGGTTATTGTCCAGGACAATGAGGTCTCCGTTTTGTACGGTCTTTTCATCCACCTGACTTGTGTTTTCCAGAAGATAGCGCATGGGCAGATAGGCCCGGTAAGTCAGGCCTGCCCGTTGGGCTGCCGTGGCATAAATCGCGTAAAACAGGGAGGAGTTATCCGTGGAACCGGTCTGCCTGGGATTACCTCCCATTTGAAATGGCATCCCAATATATTGCTCGGCAATACCGGGTATGTGCTGCTGAAAGAGGGTGCGGGGGGATGAGTCCACCGGCCCCTGTGTCTGGGCATCCAGTGTTGGCTCCGGGTGGCTGGCCCAGACGGCGCTTCCTATGCTCAGCAGGATGATTGAAACTGCAAGTATACGTTTCATTGTTTTACCTCGGCTTCTGTGTTCTCTCCCGATACGATTAACGTATCAGATTCATGCCCCTCAGAGCAACGGGTGGCGATGGTGATAAATTCATCCTCAATGTCGAGAAATGCATCCAGGATATCGGGATCAAAATGGCTGCCTTTTCCCTCGATGAGAATAGATTTGGCTTTATCATGGGAAAAAGCCGCTTTGTATACCCGTTTTGATATCAGGGCATCGTAGACATCTGCGATGGCCATAAACCTTGCCGAAACCGGGATTTCTTCCCCGGAAAGGCCGTTGGGATACCCACTGCCGTCCCACCGCTCATGGTGGGCCTCGGCAATTTCCTGGGCTGTCTTCAGAAAATTATTGGATCCCAGGTTCTCCGCCGCTTTTTCAAGGGCTTCTTTGCCAAGGACCGTGTGCTGTTTCATGGTTTCAAACTCTGATTCGGTGAGTTTTCCCGGTTTGAGCAGGATATTGTCCGGTATACCCACCTTGCCGATGTCATGTAGCGGGGCGGATTTATAAAAGAGATCGATGGTCTCATCGTTCAGCGTATCTTTGAACCTGGGGTGGTTCCGGAGCTGGATGGCAAGGGCACGCACATAATTCTGGGTCCTGATGATATGGTCTCCGGTTTCGTTATCACGGGTTTCTGCAAGCCCGGCCAGTGCAATAATGGTGGCATCCCTTGTCTGGCGGATTTCATCTGTATTTTTTCGGAGCATGGCGATCATTTCGTTGGTGTACTGGGCCATCACCCCGAATTCATCATAGCTGCTGACGGTGATGTGGGTATCCAGATTTCCGCCTGTTACACGAATCAGCGCTGAATTTTCTCTGTTTACTGCCAAGTTCAGATTCCGGGTGTAAGAAAAGATCAGATTAAAAATATGGGCGAGAAATACAAGGGTGACAAAAAGAATTTCTTTGATGACAGAAAGCCGTGCTGCTTTGGGGTCGATGGTTTCCATGTCCATCATCCACCCCAGATCCTTTAATATCACCAACAGAATGATGGCAGATACCGAAACTGCAGCAATGGTGGCCACAATCCCGAACTTCAATGTCATCGGGAAATAGTTGGGACCCACGGCAACATTCTGATTCCGGGCGGCCAGCTCCCTGGCCAGGAGGCGCTCCCGGGAAAGGGCCAGATCAACTGCCATGAAGAAACCAAGAATTGCCGCGCCAAGAATCATCTTGAGCCCACTTTCGATACCGGGAAACCCGAACAATATCCGGTTAACTGCTGCGATGGCAATCCCGGCACCGGTGAACCAGCCCATATCTATGATGAATTGTCCCGACACGTGATGCCTTATCTGAATATTGTGCAAGGTATGATTAAGTGTCAGCGTTCTCATCAGGAAAAACAGGGCAAAGACCAGTGCCAGTATTGTCATCCAGGTGCTGATATTCAGGGTTTCCACCAGGGGACAGACCTGTCCGCCGTACAATACCATGGTAAACACAGCGGCCAGGTAATGAAGGCCGCTTCGTATAAAGTGGGTGGGATTAATCATGGATATCCTTGGTATGGGATTTATTCCGGGCCGGACCAAGAATAAGGTCATTAAACTGGGCGTTGAGTTCCGGGATCATGTCATCTGCAACCAGAGGGGTAAAGAGATTGAAAAAATAGGGTTTGGGAATTTCACGGCGCAAAATCCGGTTGACCTGTTTTATCTTTTCAGCGCCCCAGGGCGTTTTGGGTGCCGTGATATAGCCGACTTCATACCGGTTCTGTTCCCGGATGTGGAGAAACGCAAGCTGATCAATCACCCCCATACGGGCGGCTGTTTCAACCGTGCCGTCAAGGGATAAAAAATAATCCACACGCTTATTCAAAAGGAGTCTCAGTGATTTATCTATCATTTCCGTTGTATTGTATTCAACAACGATATTGGCTGAATCCTTCATGTTCTCCAGTATCGTATCAATACGTCTGCCGAAACTGATGGCGTTGAATTTCAAAAACGCCTGGGGCCGGTCCTTCAGAACCCTTTCAAGGGAAACCTCCTTTTCACCACCCATTTGAGTGAGGGTTGTTTTTCGTATGACAAGGAAAGGGGGGACGGAAATTCGGCAGGGGAGTGAAAAATGGAGAAAGGTTTCCCGCTCCGGGGTTTTATACAACCCGTAAAAAAGCTGGTGTTCTTTTTGTTGTGCAAAGGCCAGGATGCGTTTGATGGGCATCATGACAAGGGCGTGGTCATCTTCCGGCATCCCTTCCCATACTTTTTTCAAGATATCATGGCCGTATCCGCCGGTGAGCTGCCCCTCGTCACAGATGAAAAGCGGGCTGAAGCAGACATAGGGCCAGATTATTTTTTCAGCGGACACGCGATGGGTTAGTGTGAGCATACTTAGACCCAAGAGGACGATAAAAAAAATGTTTTTCTTCATCAGCCGACCTTTTTTAAGATCTTGATTTCGGTTTTTGTGACGGATGATCCACTCATACAAATGAGCCTATAGTATCTGATTTAAAAGGGTTTAAGTCAAGGTCTGTATTAAGGGTTAAATTGTTCCGGGGTTTGTGATATAGGAACCAGATGTTTAACGGCAAATGACAGGCTGATATGAGTTTTAACATTGCAATTAACGGATACGGCAGAATTGGCCGGTGTGTGGCAAGGGCGATTTATGAGAATCCCGGGTACCGGCAGAAGATCAACCTGGTGGCCATAAATGAAACCGCCAAACCGGGGACCCTGTATCATCTGACACGGTTTGACTCCACCCACGGCCGTTTTCCCGTGGAGATCAAAAAGACGGACAACGGTCTTTATATCGGTGAAGATTTCATCCATCTTTTCCAGGAAAAAAACATAGTCAACCTTCCGTGGAAAGAACTGGATGTTGATGTGGTACTGGATTGTACCGGCATTTACAATGACAGAGAAGCTGCCGAACTCCATCTGCTGTCCGGTGCCGGAAAAGTCATTTACTCCCATCCGGCTAAAGACGAGATGGATGCAACCATTGTGTACGGGATTAATCAGGATTCGCTGAAATCTCATCACACCATCATTTCAAATGCGTCATGTACCACCAATTGTCTCATTCCGATTCTCCATGTCATCGACAATCGTCTGGGAATCCGAAACGGTGTGGTAACGACCATCCATTCAGCCATGAACGATCAGCCGGTGATTGATGCGTATAACACTGATTTGCGGAAAACCCGGTCTGCCCTTCAGTCAATCATTCCGGTGAGCACATCACTGGAAAAAGGCATCGGAAGGATTCTGCCTCATCTGGAGGGGTGTTTTGAAACCCTGGCCATACGGGTGCCCACAACCAATGTTTCCATCATGGATATTACCCTGACCGTGGCTGCCGATACCGATGCCTCAGCCGTGAATCAGATGCTCACGCAATCGGCGGGGGCGGAGCTGAACGGCATCCTGGGTGTTTCTGATGAGGAACTGGTGTCCTGTGATTTCAACCATGATCCGCGGTCTGCCATTGTTGATCTGCCGCAGACCCGGGTATCCGGTGGACGCATGGTGAAGATTCAGGCCTGGTTTGACAATGAGTGGGGGTATTCAAACCGGATGTTAGACACCACCATTGCAGCCATGGCGGCGGTGGACTAAATAAAAACACTCCGGATGCATGGGGTACATCCGGAGTGTTGTGATCAGATCGGAGTGTTATCGATTAGGCCTTGTCCAGGGCAATCAGTTTTTCAGCGATCTCTTTTAATTCAGTCGGGATGGTGTTGATATCGTCAAAGGGACGGTTTCCGTCCCGGTCGCATTGAACGATTTCATCCAGTTCGGGAAGGAAGCCTAAAATCTCATAATCCGGCATGGTGTCCCGGATCAGGGCTTTATCTTCTTCGGATCTCACCCGGTTGCCCAATACAACGATATTTTTTATGCCGATATCCCGGCCGAGTTTACGGATTTTATCAGCGGCCACCCGGCTGCGTTTCCCTGGATTAACCACCACCACCAAAGCATCCACGGATCCGGAAGTCGCACGGCCCAGGTGTTCCACCCCGGCCTCCATATCCATGACCACGATCTCTTTTCTGCCCAGTACCAGGTGGTTCATCAGGGCTTTGAGTATGGTTGACTCCGGACAAATGCAGCCGGAACCGCCTTGCTGCACTGTACCCATAACCAGGAGTTTTACCCCGTCCTTTTCCAGGGAAAACCGTTCGGGGATATCATCCACTTTGGGATTGAGGGTGAAAAATCCCCCCATGGTGCCGGGGGTGGCCCCGGTGCGCTCGGCAATGAGGTCAGACAGCTCGGCCACAGGGGTGATGGGTTGGGTTTCATCAATGCCCAGTCCCGCAGCCAGGTTGGCCACGGGATCCGCATCAATGGCGAT
>JAKSBB010001131.1 GCA_022361315.1 Desulfobacterales bacterium | reverse complement strand
TGGACAGAATCCCCACTTCACCGACGCCGTTTTCCTCAATTTCCTTGTCCAGGTTACCGGCGGCAATCTCGGATGCCACCTCGGCCAGGTTGGTCACCGGTTTCATCAGGGCATTTATCAAGAATACCAGGGCAATGGCCAGAACGAGAATGACGGTGAAGGTAAACCAGAGCATTTTGGTCCTGAACCCGGCCAGTTTCTTCTCAATCAGACTGGTGGAATACACCACGCTGATCTTCCCCAGTTTTAACCCGTTATAATAGATGTAGAAGTTTTTATGGATGTCCATGCCGCCGGGTTCGAATTCCCGTTCCAGATGGATGTTGATATCAATGTCAGACTCGAGAATGGCAATACTTTTCATATTCTCGTCGTCAAAGAAGGTCTCCATATTGACCCGGAGGGTTTCCAGGTCAACATTGTACAGGGGGCGGGTGTTAACCAGGCGCATGACGTAAGCGGCCTTGTCAATCTTTGTTCTCAGACTTGCCAGTTCCAGCTTCCGTACCTGCTCGGTAATGTAAAAGCACAAAAACAGATTAATGATACTGCATGCAACGACCACAACCGTGATGATTCGCGACCTCAGGCCCATTTGGTTCTTTCCCGTGAAATACAAAGATAAAAGACGTTACGCCCCATATTTACACAGATCGCTAATTTAGACAAGAGCGGACTGGTCCCCGGATACTTTTCTAACCAATTCCCTGTAATCCTCCGACACATTGGAGCCCGGCGCAAACTCAAATATGGTCTTCCCGAATGAAGGCGCCTCGGACAGACACGCATTGTAACGAATCGGTTTACATAGATGCTTGGGGTATAGCTTTTCAAGCTGATCGTGAAGGTTTTGAGGGCCCTTGATTCTGGAATCCAGAAAGGTGGGGAGGATATATTTCAGCTGAATTTCCTGGCGGTATTTCTGGATGGCGCCCAGGCTCTTTATAAACTCGGACAGCCCGTGAAGGGGCATGACCTCCAGAGCCACCGGCACCAGGACCTCAGTGGCATAAAACAGAACATTTACAATCAACTGGTCCCATCCGGGTGAGGTGTCGATTAATATATAATCAAACTGCCGGTCCAGCGGGTTCAGCGCCTCCGCCAATGTCCATTCTGCGCCGAAACTCTTCCGGTCGATAATCCGTTTTACACCGGCCAATGATTTGCCACCGCTGAGCAGGGTCAGATTCTTCCGGGCCTCCACCAGACACTCATCTGCAGGCAGTTCTTTGGTTAAAAGCTCGGTCAGGCCTGCGTTCGGACGCAACCCGAGAATATAGGATGATTGCCCCTGGGGATCGGTATCCACCAGCAGCACCTTGTGGCCGGCAAGTGCAAGACCGGCGGCCAGGTTCACACTGGTGGTGGTTTTTCCTACCCCTCCCTTGCTCAGGGTGATACAAATTTTTCGGGCCGGTTTTCTTATGGAAGGGATGTCGCCTGTCCCTTCCCGTTCGGTGTCTTCCTGTCGCTCTGTCGGGGCGTCGGCAGGGTTAAGCAGGGCGTCGAGACTAACGGGAAACTTGAATTTACATGATCTGCATGTGGCCAGTACGTTTTTCTTCCCGCTTTCCGCATAGGACTTGATGGTTTCCGGATTGACCTTGTGCTTTCTGGCGCATTGGGGACATACGATGATCACTGTGAATCCTCCTTTTCCAACTCTGCCATGATGGCATCCACCGCAATACTTGCAAGGCGTTTCATGGACACCTTTCCGGAGACGTCGGACCCCACCTTTATCTTTATTTTGGCCTTACCCTCCCAGATCTCCACAGACACGTTCCCCTTTGAGGCTTTCCATGAATTCTGGCCCCCGGGGGCATTCTCCGTCGCCGGCGCAGCAGGCTCCGTCCCGAATTCTCCAGATGATTCCGATTCCCCGGTCCGGTAAATCAAACAGTCCAATTCCCGGGTGCTGGCTTCAAACTCTTTGTCATCCGCCCCGAGAATACTGCCCATTACATCTTTTTTCTTACCCATGGTTCCAATCTTCCCAGATGCCCGTTTTTCTCGGGAAATTAGGTTTGTTTCAGGGCCTTGTCCTTTAGATTGCCGATAACGTTATCCAGAGTCTTTAATTCAGGCCCGGACATCCCCTGCCACTGGATACCGAACTGAAGAAAGCCTCCGTCGTGAACCGAGCAGTGAACCACGATTCCGGTGAGGTCTTTCAGTCTCTCGGTACCCAACCAGAGTTCTGTTCCGGACAGAATCTGTCCAGACTCAAACTCAAGGCATGAGTCCGCATGGATGGCGATACCTGATTCGGAAATATTGGCAACCCGGTAGGTCTGGCCGTTGATAATGGCCAGAATATTTTCCTTGTCGGAAACAGGTACCCGGTAAGATTGGCGTACCGGGGTCTCGTCCGAGAGCGCATCCGGCAGCGGCTGGAAATCTATGGAGTCTTCGGTCATGGCGTTTCTCCCGCCAGCAATAAACTGTAATTTTGTGGATTTAATTACACAATCACTGAATAATATCAGGTGGCAATACACCGGGCAAGCAAAAACTGGCCTGACCTATAATAGAGAAGACAAAAAAAAGGGGCAACCCCTAAAAAGGAGTTGCCCCTAAAGAACTTTCTAATGAAAGCGGTAAGGCTTAGTGTGCGCCCAGGGCAGCAACGGCACCTTTAAGTGCGGGATGAGCATACATCAGGATCAGAGATACAACCAGTGCGTAGATACACAGAGATTCGATCATGGCCAGACCGATCAGCATGTTCACCTGGATTTTACCAGCAGCTTCGGGGTTTCTGGAGATACCGCTCATTGCGCCGGAAAGACCAAGACCCTGGCCAATGCCGCAACCGAAAGCTGCGATACCAATTGCAAGACCTGCTGCCCATACACTACCAACTAGAAATTCCATGTTTT
>JAKSBB010000524.1 GCA_022361315.1 Desulfobacterales bacterium | reverse complement strand
TGGAAATCAAAGGTACCAAAAAAGGAATCACGGTCATGGATGATTACGGCCATCATCCCACCGAGATCACGGCCACCCTGACGGCGGTCAGGGAAAGCTACCCGGAGAAACGGCTGATCGTTGTGTTCCAGCCCCATAGATATACACGGACCCAGGCGCTGTTTGACGATTTCACCCGGGCCTTTTACCAATCCGACATTTTAATGGTGCTGCCCATTTACGCAGCGTCCGAAGATCCCATTCCCGGGGTGGATGCCGAGCACCTGGTGGAAGGCATAAAAGCCCACGGCCACAAGGAAGCCGCCCATGCCCCGGATTTCACCCAGGCCCTGTCCATGATCACACACAAGGCCAAAGAGGGGGACATGGTCCTGACTCTGGGTGCCGGGGATGTGTATACGCTGGGTGAAAAGCTGGTGGAGATCTTATAGAGACGATGACCCTATCCCACGGACATACCGAGACCTTTCAGGGGTTTGACGTTGAAGTCAATGCCCCCCTGAGCCGCTACACCAGCTTCAGGGTAGGCGGTCCTGCGGATGTTCTGGCCCGGCCGGAAAGTGTTGATACACTGATAGCCCTGCTGAAAACGGCAAGAAAAAGCAATGTGCCGGTTACGGTTCTCGGCGGCGGCAGCAACACCCTGGTAACGGACACTGGCATACGGGGACTGGTTATTGTGCTGACCGCCCTGAAAAACGACCTTCAGTTTGTGGAAGACGACGGTGTTATCAGCCTTACGGCAATGGCCGGAGACAGACTGGGTAAACTCTGCCGGACAGCAGCAGATAAAGGATTTTCAGGGCTTGAATGGGCCGCCGGAATCCCGGGCACCCTCGGGGGCGCCATCATAATGAACGCGGGCTCCCACGGCAGTGATATGGCGGCCATCGTCAGCTCGGTTGACGTACTTGATTCTGAAACCCTGGAAGTAAGCACACTGAATGCTGCGGACCTGAACTTCTCCTACAGACACCTGGACCTGGACGGCCGCATTATTCTCGGTGCCACACTGACGTTGACATCTGCAGACAAGGACCAGGTGAAGTCTGCATTCGAAGCCAACCTGAAGGCAAAAAATGCCAGTCAGCCGGTGTCCAAAGCCAGCGGCGGCTGCTTTTTCAAAAACCCGTCCCCGGACAAACCGGCCGGTTGGCTCATCGAACAGGCCGGGTGTAAGGGAACCACCCACAGAGGGGCCATGGTGTCGGATCTGCACGCCAATTTCATCGTCAACCATGACAATGCGGATTGCAGTGACATTTTGGCCCTGGCAACAAAGGTAAAGGAAATTGTGTTTGAGAAGTTCAATATCAAACTTGAAGCAGAGGTGAAAACCATTGGTGACTAAACGTGTAAAACAGAATCGGTATAAGCCCGAGTCCGCAAAGGCTGCAGCTGACGGAAAACCAAAAGACGCCGGCGACCGCAAAGGACTGTCTCTGTTCCGGATCATTATCCCGGTGCTAACCGTTGTTGCCATGAGCCTGGGCGTCATCTATGCCCATGATGCTGTGGTCCAGAGCCCCTTCTTTACCATCAAGGATATCCATATCCAGGGTATCCACCGGGTGAGTCGGGAGGAACTGATCACCCGTTCCGGCCTGGACCAGCCGGCCAACCTGTTCGACATCCACCTGGCAGCGGTGGAGCGGCAGCTGGAATCCCATCCCTGGGTTGCCAGAGCAACGGTGAGCCGGGACCTGTTCACCGCTCTGAACATCACCATTGAGGAACAGGAGCCCCTGGCCATCGTAACCATCGAGAACCTGGCGGATATCGTGATCAACACCCAGGGCGTCCCTTTCAAGGAGTATGAGCCGGAAAAGGACAAACTCTACGCCCTCCCCGTAATTTCCGGTGTGGATCTCAGCCTGTCCAACAATACCTATCTGTTTGAGGGGGAATTGTTCAACGCCATCATGGACCTGCTCAAGGTCCGGGGCTTAGGCAAGGTCAAACACATCCACGGGGATGAAAACTTCGGCGTCACGATCCAGTCCCATGACACTTACAACCGGACGTCAACGGAGAATTCAAATCTGGAGGGTGCCTCCTCTGAGCTGATCCCCATTAAACTGGGGTTCGGGCGTTTCGAGGAAAAAATTGCCAGGGCAAAAACAATATCAAAATACATGGAAACCCATTTTCCGTCAAAGGTCATTCTGGCCATGGACCTGTTCAACATCGAAAAAATATTTGTGAAGACCATGACGGATGACGCTCTGCACAACACTATAGAAAAGGGGGTTTAACTTGCAGGGAAATGAAAAAATACTGGTAGGTCTGGATATCGGCACCACCAAGATATGTGCGGTGGTGGGCGAGATGCTGGATGACGAGGTCAACATCATCGGTGTCGGCTCCCATCCCTCCACAGGCTTGCGCAAAGGTTCGGTTGTCAATATCGAGTCCACGGTTGACTCGATCAAAAAGGCGATCGAAGAGGCCGAGCTCATGGCCGGCTGTGATATTTCCTCTGTGTATGTTGGCATTGCAGGCAATCACATCAAAGGATTCAACAGCCACGGCATCATTGCCATAAAAGGACGGGAAATCACGGAAAGTGATGTGGAACGCGTCATTGACGCAGCCAAGGCCGTTGCCATTCCCACGGACCGGGAGATCCTCCATGTTATTCCCCAGGAGTTTATCGTGGATGACATGGAATCCATCCAGAACCCGGTGGGCATGACAGCCATCCGCCTTGAGGCAAAGATTCACATTGTTACAGGGGCGGTGTCCTCCGCCCGGAACATTGTCAAATGCTGTAACAAGGCAGGACTTGAGGTTTGCGACATTGTCCTGGAATCCCTGGCATCAGGCCAGGCCGTTCTCACGGATGAAGAAAAGGAGCTTGGCTGTGTCCTTGCGGATATGGGCGGGGGTACGACAGACCTGGCCCTGTTCAAGGACAACAATGTAAAATTTATCTACGAGCTCACCGTGGGCGGTCACAACCTGACCAACGATATTTCCATCGGGCTGCGGACCCCCCTGCCTGAAGCGGAAAAAATCAAGATAGAACACGGCACCTGCGTACCGGAAAACGTAAGATCCGGTGCCACCATTGAAGTACCGGCAGTGGGCGGACGGGATCCCAAGCGGCTGTCCAGGGGAATCCTGGCAGAGATCCTGGAACCCCGGGTGGAAGAGATATTTACCCTGCTCAGGCAGGAACTCTTTTCCAACGGACTTGAGAATTCCTTTCCCGCCGGTTTTGTCCTCACCGGCGGCAGCGTGGTCCTGGACGGGATCACCGAACTTGCGGAATCCGTGTTCAGTGTACCGGTCAGGGTGGGAGAGCCCAATCGCATCGGCGGGCTCAAGGACATCGTTAAAAACCCGGCCTATGCAACAGGGGTGGGCCTTGTCATCTTCGGATCCAATGCGAGCAGTAAAGTGGATGTCCGACGGACGGATACACAGGGTTTTAACTCCGTATTAAACAGAATGAAACAGTGGTTTAAAGATATTATTTAATTACCTTAGGGAGGTGGATATGACTTTTTCTTATGTGGAGAACGACAATTCGGCAAAAATAAAGGTTATCGGTGTTGGCGGTGCCGGCGGTAACGCGGTCAACAACATGATCGACGCCAAACTTCAGGGCGTCAAGTTCATCGTGGCCAATACCGATGCCCAGGCACTGGAACAGTCCAAGGCAGAGATGAAGATCCAGCTGGGCGTGGCCCTGACAGAGGGCCTTGGCGCAGGCGCAGATCCCAACAAGGGACGGGAAGCAGCCCTTGAAAGCATGGATGAGATCCGTGATGCACTGGCAGACAGCCACATGGTATTTATCACGGCAGGTTTCGGCGGCGGCACCGGAACAGGCGCAGCCCCCATCATTGCGGAAATCTGTAAAGACCTGGGCATCCTCACCGTTGCCGTGGCCTCAAAACCCTTTTCCTTTGAAGGAAAGAAAAGGGAAAAACTGGCCCTGGAAGGCCTGGACAAACTGCACGGCATCACCGATACCGTGATTACCATTCCCAACGACAGGCTCAGGGGAATCGCCCCCAAAGGCGCCCGCCTCAAAGACATGTATATCAAGGCGGATGAGATCCTTCACCATTCCGTCAAGGGAATCACCGACCTGATCATGATGCCCGGCCATGTCAACCTTGACTTTGCCGATGTAAAGGCAACCATGCAGAAATCCGGAAAGGCCCTCATGGGTATCGGTATTGCCTCAGGCGAAGACCGCGCCACGGAAGCGGCTGAAAAAGCCATTTCCCATCCCCTGCTGGAAGACATCTCCATCTCAGGGGCCAAGGGCGTTCTCATGAACATCACCTCCAGCTCCGACCTGACACTGGATGAGATGACCGAAGCCTCCGACCGCATCTACCAGGAAGTGGGCGACGAAGCAGAGATCATCTGGGGCCAGACCTTTGATGAAGAGCTGGGTGATGAAATGCGCATCACCGTTATTGCCACGGGTATCGGACAGGAAGAGCCCGCGCTTGCGGAAAACATGCACCGGTTTGACCCTAAACCGGCCCAGCCTGTTGCCGCCTCCCGTCCGGCTTACGCCTCCCAGTCCTATGCCGCCCCTGCCCAGGATGCGGGACAGCCGGCAGGCCATCCCATGACCCAGCCCACAGGCCAGAAAGAAGTCATTGCCAGGGGTGTGGTAAGGGATGCCACGGAAGAGGACCTGGCAAACTGGAACGAATTTGACAATCCGGTAAGGGTCACCCAGAAACGGGTGGTCGGCGATGAAAATATTGTCCCGGATTACGGCATGAACTTTGACAACGATGACCTGGAGGTACCGACATTCCTTAGACGTAAAGCGGACTAGTCCATGAAAAAGAGGCGTAAACCGGCCCGCATGGCCCCTGTTGACGAACAGGGCGCCATTGTCAAGCGGGGCCGCGGGTTGATCAAAGTCGCATTGGTCTACCCCAACACCTATAAGGCCGGCATGTCTTCTCTCGGGTTCCAGACCGTTTACCGGCTGGCCAACCGGAATGAGAATGTGGCGTGCGAACGGGTCTTTTTACCTGACACCCGGGAAAAAAGCCCTGCAATAAAAAGCCTTGAAACCGGTTTGCCCCTGGATCAATTTGACATGATCCTGTTCTCAATCTCCTTTGAGAACGACTTTCTGCACTTAGCAAAACTGTTAAGGGCAACAGGCATCCCCCTGCGGTCATCTGATCGAAACCACATCCACCCCCTGGTGGTCGCGGGGGGAGTCGCCTGTTTTTTAAATCCTGAACCCATTGCCCCCTTTGTGGACCTTTTCCTTCTAGGGGAGGCTGAATGCCTTTTACAGCCCTTTTTTGATATTTACCAAAAGGCGAAAAACCGGGAGTCCCTGTTATCCGGCGTAGAAACCCGGATGAAAGGGGCCTATGTTCCGGCCAATCATTCACCGCTCCTCTACGGTGAACCCGCCTCCCCTCCCGGCAGAATTGAGGTACAGTACCTGTCTGAGCTGTCAGAGGTTAAAACCACCACAGCCATCATGACCTCAGGCACGGCATTCAAGGATATCTTCCTGATCGAAACCCTCAAAGGCTGCCCCCACGGCTGCCGGTTCTGCACGGCAGGATATATCTACCGCCCCCCGAGGATCTATCCCCTGGATACCCTGAAGGAGGCCATTGACGAAGCTGCCGGAAAAACCGACAAACTAGGCCTGGTCAGTTCGGCAGTCCTGGACCACCCGGATATCGGACAGATCTGCCAGTACGGAAAAGAGAGGGGAATGCGCCTCTCCTTTTCATCCCTGCGGGCCGACAAACTGGATGACAATATCATCTCCATCCTGTCCGGCTCCGGCGTTAAAACAGCCACCATCGCCCCGGAAGCCGGGTCCAAGCGAATGAGGAGTATCATAAACAAGAAACTGACCAGGGAACAGATCCTGA
Source organism: Desulfobacterales bacterium (assembly GCA_022361315.1). The sequence goes on along the minus strand of JAKSBB010000524.1, from coordinate 1,145 downwards.
AAGCTGCCGGCTCCCTTGTGGACAAAGGCATTATCAATCTTCGCCTTTACTTCATGATCGGCCTGCCCTTTGAAACCGCAGAAGATGTCCAGGCCATCGTCGACCTGACCCGGGAAATTAAATCCGTCTTTCTTGACGCCTCAAGGAAAAAGAAAAAAATCGGCACCATCACCCTGAGCATCAACCCCTTCATCCCCAAGCCCTGCACCCCCTTCCAATGGTCTGCCATGAACGGTGAAAAGGAGCTTAAGAAACGGGTGGCCATCATCCGCAACGGATTAAAAAGAACCGCCAATGTCACCCTGAACTTTGAATCCCTCCGCCAGGCAAAGACCCATGCCCTGCTCTCCCTGGGCGACAGAAAAGCCGCAGATCTAATTGAACTGGCCCTTGAACACGGCTGGACCCGGGCCATGAAAATGGAAAAAGCATACTGCGATCTTGTCATCTATAAAGAAAAATCCCGTGATCCTGCTGCCCTTTTACCCTGGAACATCCTCTCCCACAGGGTTGCTGATGATTTTCTGCTCAAGGAGTATTTCAGGGCAAAAGATGAAAAAATCTCTGCCTCCTGCCCCATGAAGCCCTGCGCCGACTGCCGGATCTGCATCAGATAGGTATCCGGGAAAGTCCGGCTGAAATTCATCTTAAACACCGCCCCGGTGTAAGACCGGTAAAAAAAAAGCCCTTGTTTTTTATCCGGGAATAGGCTTTTATCGTAAACACTGTTTACTATTATGTTCTGCGATCAGGCCCGACGGCTTTTTCCGCAGGTATAAACGGCGACCGGGCAATTCACCGCGTTTTGGATGCTTACCTGTTTGCCGGGGATTCAATATATGGAATTTAACAAAAACACAGCCGGGGAACCAGACCGGGCAACCTTTATAGAGATTGAACGGACCAATATACTTGTGAAAAACCTTTTCACGAGCATGTCTTCCACCCTTGTCAATTCCATCATCCTTGTCATCGTTCTCTGGAATGTGATCCCAAGGCAGCAGCTCATTGCCTGGTGCTTAATCAACATCGCCTTTGTCCTGGTCCGGCATGTGATGATCAGGTTTTATCGCCGGGGATATAAGCAGGACAACTATATTCTCTGGCAGAGGATACTGATCATCTCTTTTTTGATCGCAGGCCTG
>JAKSBB010000203.1 GCA_022361315.1 Desulfobacterales bacterium | reverse complement strand
GCCTTGTCACAGAACTGGCACTGAAATGGCTTTTCTCCGGTGTGTGTCCTTTCGTGCGCCTGAAGAGTTCCATATTGGGTGAAACCTTTGGGACAATACCTAAGTGAATGGAAAGAGAATGGAATAAAGGAGGGAAGGAAAATAAAGGAATGAATGTATCTAATTGATTTCATTTGACTTCTTTTGATGCAGCACGCTTTTCCCACAAGGAAATGCTTTTTATTTGCATGTTGAGAATGGATAGTTTTTGAAATGAAATTTACCCATTACGGTTGGCTCTCTTTCTGTTGCCTTACCATTACCCGGTGCTGATACGACACGAAACAGGTGCCGGTAGTTCCATCATTCTAAATCATTTTTTTGGGAGGAGACTATGATACGAAAATCTATTCTTTTTCTCTTTTGTCTACTTGTACTGATCCCGGCACAGGCCGGTGCCATGGAGATGGTGAGCGGGGAGATTCCCCCGTACTCCAGCGAAAAAGAGGGGGAGCAGGGGATTGCCCTTGATATTGTAAAGGCGGTGTTCGACAAGGCCGGGATGGATTTGAACATCACCTTTAAACCCTGGGCAAGATCCCAGCACCTGGTACAGACCGCTCCGGAAGGCAAGGGGCTGCTCATCGCCCCCCTGACCCGGACCGCCAACAGAGAAGCACTCTACGAATGGATCATTCCCCTTGTGGAGTATAAACTCCAGATGGTGACCAACGACCCCGGGGTACCGGTGAACGACGAAGCCGCCATGAAAAAATTGAAGGTCTGTGCCCTGAGGTCCGCCCCGGCGGAGTATAAACTCCAGGAAATGGGCTATGCTAAAGTAGATGCAAAAAACACCGAGCTCAAATGCTTTCAACTCCTCAAGGCCAAACGGGTGAAAGGGGTGCTCTGCCACGGATTTCTTTTAGGGGTTCATAACTATAAGCAGTTCGGCGGAGATCCGTCTGAGTTAATCAAAGGCGTCTCCTATCCCGGTGGTACCATTTATCTGGCCGCTTCCAAAGGTACGGTGGATGACGCCACCAAAGCCCGGCTTGAAAAGGCCCTTGGCGACGTAAAGGCCGACGGTACCTACGATGCCATTATCAATCGTTATGCCCAGTAATCCCCTTGGGCATGCGGTGCATACTGAGCCAGCCGAACAGGGGGCCTAAGGCCAGCGGCAGAAAGGCATAGCGGATTCCCCAGGCAGATATCCACAAGTCCAGCAGTTCAATGCTCAGGATGGTAATAAAAAAACCGATGCAGTTAACGATGGTCAGGGCGGAGCCCACATAGGCCCGTGGCGCAAACCTGGCATTCAGTGCGGAGAACTGTGGGGAGTCGGTGACCACGGCCATGCCCCATCCCATGAGCAGAATCAGGGCTACGGGCAGCGGAATCCGGTGGAATAGCGGAGAGATCAGGCAGCAGGCTGCGGATACCGCCAATGCCATACTGGCAATACGGCGGCTGCCGATCTTCAGGGAGATCAATCCGCCAGCGCTGCACCCCATGAAGCCCACCAGGAAAAAGGCAAATGTCCAGGCATCCGGGGCGCCGGGGACAAGTGCCTTAAACAGCAGGGGGATGAAGGCCCACAGGGCGTACAGCTCCCACATGTGGCCGAAGTAGCCCAGGGAGGCGGCCCTGAAGCCGGGGTGGGCAAAGGCGTCCCGGATGGCCCTGATATTGAACGCAGACCCCTTGGGCAGGGCAGGGCCGTCCCCCACCATGAAGGCCTGAATAAACCCGCCGGTGATGCAGAGCAGTGAGGTGGTGCCCAGTATCTGGGCGGCACTCCCCTGCCAGGACATCACTTTTAAAAGGTAGGGGAATCCGGAGGCCAGTACCAGGGCGCCCACCAGGAGGCCAAGGGCCCGTCCCAGGGTGTCGGGATACCAGGATGCGGCTATTTTCATTCCCACGGGATAGATGCCGGCCAGGCAGATACCGCAGGCAAACCGGGACATGAGCAGCAGGCCGTCATTCCCTTCAAACCACAGGGGGATGGCATTGAACATACCTCCGAGAACCGCCGAAACAAGAAAAAAACGGGCAGGAGAAAACCTGTCCGCCACATTTAAAACGGCAAAGCTCAGGGTGCCGGCAATGAAGCCGGCCTGCACCGCAGACAGCAGCAGCCCCTGTCCCTGAAAGGCCACATTGCCGGCAAACCAGATGGCGCCGGAAAGAAACTGGGACAAAATGATCAATAGTAATCGCATCCCGCCTTTTATCACAGCCTAAAACCGATTCACAGGGAAAAACGCCGGCAGACGCCATATCGGTGATCTTTCGCCTGCGGCCTATGATAACAACAATTATGATAGAAACAATGTTATAGAAATGTTAAAGTCAACAATTGCGTTAAAACCTTTGCATTCTTCAGTATTATGCGTTATTGAGTCTGTGGAACTTTGTGAACGGGTCCCCTGGTGTTCCACAAACTTAAAGTAACACCCTTTCCGAAATTGCCCTGAAGGGCAGGTGCTGCATGCAACGGAGGCTGAAGACAGACAGGCAGATGAGCGGAAAAGCAGATCTATTATCTCTGTTTAAAAAAAACTATGCCTACACCGGCCGTATATTACGTGACAGCAACAATAAATCCCTGAAAAAAAGACTGGCCAAGGCCATCGTCCACATGGACGCCCTGGAAAAAATCGGCACCCCCATCATTCCCTATATTGCGGCCTGGCGCATCGGCGGCAGAGATATCTGGTATGAGTATACCGGATCCGGCCTGAAACATTTGCTGAACTGCCGTGCCGGAGATATGCTTGCCGAAGCCTTCCGAAACAATCTGAGCCAGCAATATCTCTACCGGAAGCAGGTGGATTCCTCCCTGGTGTCCAAACGGGTGCTGAACAAGGAACAGGTGGAACAGGCCAGGCGGTATCTGCGGAAACTGGGGGAAAAATCCGGTAAATCCGAAGCGATTTACCAGATCGATAACGGCAGGGACACCTTCTGGATGAAAGACATCGCCCTGATTGAGTCCTATCCGGAATCCGAAGTGGTGCTCTCCCTTGGCACCCTCATTGATGTGACCAACGAAATCCGCCTGGAAGAGACCCTGGCGGAAACCAAGGACGAGCTTGAGAAGCACAAACAGAGCCTTGAAAACATGTTGGTTAAAAGGACCGCCGAACTCCACGACGCCCAGCTTGAAGTGGTCACACGGCTGGTACAGGCTGCGGAATTCAGGGACGACCAGACCGGCTGGCACAACAAGCGGCTCAGCCGGTACACGTCCATTATCGGCAAAGCCTACGGTCTGACAAAAGGAGCCACCTGGCTGCTCTACAATGCCGTGCCCATGCATGATGTCGGTAAAGTGGGAATTCCCGACGCCATCCTTTTAAAACAGGGGCCGCTGACACCGGAAGAGCGTGAAATTATAAAAACCCATTGCCGTCTGGGGCATGAGTTGCTGGACGGCGGCAATTCACAGCTTCTGGAAATCGCCAAAGCCATTGCCCTCACCCACCACGAACACTGGGACGGCAGCGGATATCCAGCCCGGATCGCAGGGCCGGATATTCCCCTGGCCGGCCGCATTGCCGCCATCTGTGACGTATTCGACGCCCTGACCACCGAGCGCCCCTATAAGGAAGCCTGGCCCGTGGAAGCTGCCGTGGCTGAAATTGTACGCCTCCGGGGCACCAAGTTTGATCCGAAAGTCGTTGATATTTTCCAGGACAACCTTGCCATGATCCAGCGCATCCACAGGGAATACCTGGAAAAGGAACGGGGCGGCATCCGGCCGGCATCTTCAGATACCTGAACCGTGCAGCCAGAATATCTTCGAACACACCCATCCCCTTGACTTTAAATGAAATAATCGGGATAACTATACCTGATTTCTTTAAAATCGCCATTTCGTAAATCTATTTGCGGAGGACTCATGCTCAATTCGGAACAATTTCGTGAATGTTGGGTAGACTGTGAGTATTTTCTCGGGCAGGACACCGGCGGCATTAATCTCAGATCTTTTGATTTGATCTGCGAAGTCCACTGCACCAGCGGTACCAGGGATGCCTATGTGTACGAACAACTCACCAGAAGAGTCCTGGCCCGGAACGCCAGGGGGATAAAGCGGTTCGCCCGGAATGCCGTTGAAAATGACCGGCTCGGACTGATCGAAACCATGGCAAGATCTATGTCCGGATCTTTTAAATCCAATCTATACGATAAAATAAAGGCGCGGCTGGATGCAGAACTTGCCATCTCTTTTTCCCACCGGATGACCGCAACGGATGCCCCCGAAGCATTGCTGGTTCTCGCTTCATTCTATTACGCCTATTATAAAAACAGGGAGATCCCCGGATATTGGGCCGCTCCCTTTTATTTTGATGTGTTCATGCCGTTTCTGATGAAGTCCCAGCGGGGGGATATTCAAAAGGTGGCACACCTGGAAGCCGTATTGATGGACCGGTTTACTTTGGCCTGGGAGAACACCAGGGGCAATTATGACCTCACCTCATTTTTTGAGGACCAGGTCACCCGAAAAACGATATCCTGGGCCTTTGCCAGCATCCTGTCATTCCTGCGTGAAGAGCGGGAAAAAGCCGTCTACCTTTTTGAAGTCGTCAACGGACTAACAACGGTTCAGATGGATCTTTTCCGCCTTCAGCTCACCAATGGCCTGAACACTGTTATGGATAAACCCAAGCGTCTTGTCCCAAAAAGCGTAGACGGCAATGGGGCGAACCGGTTGAAGCGTTTGGGAAGCATTCCGGAAGAGCAGGTTCACGCCGTTGTGGATCAGGTCGTGGATGTTTATTTTGACCGGGGATTGGACTGCATCGTCAACTACTACCTCTCCCTGGAAGATGAAAAGCCCAAGCGCAATCTGGCGAAATTATTTGACCGAACTTTTGTCCGGCTGAACCGCCAGCTCTGGAAGGATATCATGACCCTGGTGGACACCCAGCGGCGGGTGGCATACCGAAGGCAATACCTGCTCCGTGTCGTTATCCACTACATGTTTGAAATGCGTGATGTGGATCGGGAGCTCTGGAAGAAGTATATTCCCAGTGTCCGGAGGGTGGTTCGGTATACTTACAAGGAAAACCGGCGAAAGCTTAAAGAGTTCAACGCCATTCTGGGTGCGCATATTTCTCCCTATAGAAAGCTTCGGCAGTACCAGGGAACGGATTGGGAAGGGTTTTACAATGACAGCCATTCCAGAGCCGTGGCCAAGCAGGTACTCCAGGATATTGTGAATAAAGCCGGGGCCGGCGCTGGTATGCCCGCTATCTGGTTTTCAACCCAGGTGGAAAAAGGGGTGGACTATCAGATCCTTTACCGGTTTTTCAGGCAGGGTGCCCAGGCATTTTGATTATCAGTACCAAGCAGATTTTGAACCCGGCAAATTGTATTGGTATGGCACTTGTGAGAGTGTTGAAGGAAATTGTGATACCTTGATTCGGGTGGATTGGTTACACAGTTTTTCGGAAAATTTTCTGGGTCTTAATTTCATCGTAGCCCAGGCTTTTGTAAAACCGGTGTGCATTATCCCGAATGGCATTGGCCCTGACACGTATTTTGTTCACTTTTTCTCCGGACCATTTTTCGGCTTCTGTTACTAAGCCTTTACCGATACCCGTCCCTCTGCAGTTTTCTGAAACAACGAGACTGACGATTTCAGCATAAACACCTTCGGCAAGCCTTGCATCCATTAAAACGCAGACGCAGCCGACGACTTCGCTTCTCTCCGCTGCAACAATAACTTCACCGCCCTTTTCACGGATTGCCCGGATGTTATTTTGCAGTTCT
>JAKSBB010000446.1 GCA_022361315.1 Desulfobacterales bacterium | reverse complement strand
TGGAACCGCTCCCCGATCAGTATAAATCCTGATACATTAGACCTTTAACGCCTCAGAATTTAAAATGTAATCCCCCGGAACCGGAACATCCGGTTCCGGGGGATTCTTTATTCGGTCCCATGGAATAACCGTGCGTCACCCGAATTACTGCTCGGCTATATCCGGAAGAATGACGGTCAGGGCACTGTTTTCATTTTTCAGATATGTTCTGGCCAGAGCGGTCAGGTTAGCGCCCGTAACGTTTTCATATCCGGAAACGATATGGGTGGCCCAGTCCAGGCGCTCGGGATGGCGGAAGGAATCTCCCATCACCGACACCAGCCAGTAGTTATTGTTCCTGCGCATGACGGAAAGGTGGTTCAACAACGGTTTTTTCACAAGCGCCAGCTCCTCATCGCTTACCCCGTCATTCACCAGCTCATCAATAAGGCCTTTTATCTCCCCTGCAATCATATCTGCAGCATCAGGGGCTAAATTCACCACAGCCGTCATTATCCCGTATCCCTTATAAATCCTGGAAGGGCTGTTATACATATAGGGAGAATAAGACGCCCCCAGCTTCTCCCGCACCCGCAACCGGAGCCGTTCGGAAAGCACCTGGGACAACATCGACATCTGCCGGGTCTGCATTACATTCCAGGTATCGTCCGTGGGATAGGAGACACGGACCACAGCTTTGTCCAGCCGGGTGTCAAGCGTGAAAACCCGCTTCTTTCCCCCGGGGAATACCGGTCCATCGGAAACGGGATATACTTTTTCCGGTGCTCCTCTTTGCCCCAGTGCACCTAAATATTTCTTTGCCAGTAAGATCATCTCTTCAGCATCCAGGTCACCGACCATGGAAACCTCAAGGGGGGCGCCGGCACATACAGGTCTCAGCCACGTCTCCACTGCCCCCATGGTAATGTGATCTATTTTATCCGGTGGGGCCAGCCCAAACCGGGGGTCTCCCCCAGCCAGAAATCGGGAACCTTCGGCAGCCATGATCCCTTCCGGGGTTCTGATGAGTTCATCGTACTGCTGTCTGTACCTGGTTTTGGACAGGGCGAGGCCTGATTCCCTAAAGCCGGGATCATTGAAATAGGTGTAGAGCAGTTGAAATACAAGCTCCGCCTCCTTGGGTGCAGCCGTCCCCCGAATCACAAAGCAGGTATCACTGATGGAAAACCCTATTCCCACCTCTCTTCCGGCCAGTGCGGCATCAAGCTGATCCGTATCCATACGACCGAAACCACTTTGGTCCACAGCAGATTCCACCAGGTGTGACAACCCGTAAAATGCTTCCGGAAGGGCCCCCTTACCGTTTCCGAACACTGCCCGGAAGGAGATTTCCCCTTTTTTAAAATCAGTGGTTTTCAGGTTGAGACGGACCTGGTTCTCGAAATCTATCTGGCGGATACCCAGGCCATTCACATCATCCCTGATTGCAGAAATTCCCGCCCGGTTTTCCGGCAGTTTAAGGTATGGAAATGTCTTTTGATCTGCCAATTCATAGGGTGGAACGCTTAGGGCGGTACTTTCGGTATACACCCTGGCGATGTGTTCTTCGCCAGTAGTTCGGTCTGCAACAGCCTTTATATCTGCGTTTCCGGTCACCATCACCATTCGCTGGTCGTTTGCCCACGACGCCCTGAAAAAGGCATTGACCGAGTCAACACTGAGCGCCCGGATATGGGGAACCAGAAGATCGCGGATCTGGGAAGGTGACAGAAAAAGTTCATTCCGACCCATCGCATGGAGCAGGTCCCCTGCGATATCCTGGCTTTTACGGGTTGAGGCCCCGGCCACATCGGACTCAAGGGCGGCGATGGCATCAGCCTTTACCCGCGCAAGCTCCCGGGGCAGAAAACCGTAATCCAGAGCCTGCCGCAGTGCCTTGTCCAGCTGGGACAGGGCAGATACCCATTGATCCGGATCACATGAGGCCTGAAGCGCCGTAATGTTCAGATGCTTAAGATAGGTGCCGGAATATACCGATGCAGAAGTGAAATCCGCTGTCTGCTCCCGGACCATCCGGGACAACCGGTTTTGGAAAATCATGTTCCCGACCGTGAGAATGACGTTGTCTCTGAGACGCCTGAGGGTTTCTGGCTCAAACGGCTCATGGACAATACGCTGGATGGTGATGTCCGTACTGCCGGCCTCGGGTTCATGGTGATGAAACACCCGCAGCCCTTTCTCGGGAGACCAGGAGATATCCGGGATAGCAAGGGGCTGATCACTTCTGTTGGTCAGGGAGGCAAAGGTTTCTTTTACCAGGGATTCAGTCATATCCGCATCCACATCTCCCACGATGACCAATGCCATATTGTCCGGCCGGTACCAGCGGTCGTAGAATCCCTTGAGCAGTTCCCTGTCAGTGGCTTTGATCACGGCTTCGGTTCCGATGGGAAGCCGGTTTGCCAGAATGGAACCGGGAAGTTCAAATGCCAGTTCTTTTTTAAAGGACCTGAAAGAAACGGAATCCCGCTCCCGCTTTTCTGCCAGGATGACACCGCGTTCTCTTTCAACCTCTGATTCCGGCAGCAGTGCCCCACCGGCATAATCCTTGATGACCACAAAGGCATCCGCCAGATGCGTCCGGTCTCCCACAGGCAGATCCAGATCATAGATGGTGGAATAGAAGCCGGTCCTGGCATTGGCATCCGCCCCGAAATCCATGCCGATGGACTGAAAATAACGGATCAGCTCACCCGGCTTAAAGTTCTCAGATCCATTGAACACCATATGCTCTAAATAATGGGCAATGCCCTGCTCATCGTCTTTTTCATGGACGGAGCCTGCAAACACCTTGAGATGAATCGACACCCTGTCCCTGGGTGTGGTGTTTTTCATGATAAAATATTGAAAGCCGTTATTCAGACGCCCGGATATCAGGGCCGGATCCGCAGGCGTTCCGATACGGGACCTGCTCTCTTCGGCATAACTCACAAAGGGAAGTATTATCTCCCAGGCAAGGGTGGCCAGGATCAGTCCAAAAACAAATAATCGTTTCACAATGTCCTCTCAGAACCAGGTGGGTTTATCTAACATCCACAAGATGGGATTCTTTTCACTAAATTCAAGGTGGTGTGGTGGTTCTTTGGAATTAGACTGGGAAGGAGGTTACCCGGCAGGGAAAGTGGATTCCCTGCCGGGTGTGGTGGTATTAGTTCAGTATTTCGGGGTCAAATTGAATGTTGGCCTTGGACTTCAGGTCTTCAACCCAGGCGGTATAATACTGCTGCTGTTTGAGGTTCATAAGTTCCTGCTTGAAACGGTCCTGGTTCTTTTCAGCTTCCGAAGCTTCCGGTACGGATTTATCTTTAAAGCTGATCAGGTAAAATTTTGCACCTGCCGGGAACACTTCAGCTGCCACAGGGTTTTCCTTGCTCAGGCCGAAAGCGGCTTTGACAATACCCTGGGAGCCGGGAATGCCCTGAACGGACTGATTCCGGGTGAATGATTTTGTTCCGGCCAGCTTCAGATTGTTCGCTTCAGCGAGCTCAGCCAGGGTTTTCCCGGTACGTGCTTTTTCCAGCAGATCTTCCGCTTTCTTTTTGGCAGCCTCTTCCTGCAGTTTTGCGGTCAGCTTACCCTGGATCTCATCCTTAACCGCGTCAAAGGGAAGGGCCTGAGGTTTGATTCGTTCGGT
>JAKSBB010000728.1 GCA_022361315.1 Desulfobacterales bacterium | reverse complement strand
GGGATAATGGGGCTTGTCCTTGTGGTCGGAATGATTTTCACGGCCGTTGCCGCAGACTGGATCGTTCCCCATGATCCCAATGCATTGAATATCCGTGCCCGCCTGGCCGACCCTTCCCTGACCCATTGGATGGGGACCGACCACCTGGGCCGGGATGTGTTCAGCCGGGTGATGATGGGCGGCAGGATCGCTCTTTGGGTGGCCCTGGTGTCCACCTCGGTGTCCCTGGGCATCGGCCTGCTGCTGGGGCTCATCGCCGGTTATGGCCCGAGATGGCTGGACAATTTTCTGATCCTGGTTTTTGACGCGGTGCGCTCCTTCCCCACCATCCTGTTTGCCCTGGCAATGGTCACCCTCATGGGGCCCAGCCTGGATACGGTAATAATCGTCGTCATCGCCACCTCCATACCGGCTTACGGCAGGGTGGTGAGAACCCAGACCCAGGCCCTGAAGCACAACGAATTTATCCTGGCCGAGCGCTCCCAGGGGGCGGGCATGTTCCGGGTGCTCTGGGTGCATATGCTGCCAAACGTGATCGGGCCGCTGCTGATTATCGCCTCCATGGATATTCCGGTGGTGGTGACCATTGAGGCGGGATTAAGTTTTCTGGGGCTCGGGGTAAAGCCCCCCACACCGAGCTGGGGTTCCATTCTTTATGACGGGTACAGTTTTATCCGGAACACCCCCTGGATTGTTATTGCCGGGGGTATTCCCCTGGTGCTGACCACCCTCGGTTTCACCTTTTTGGGTGAATCCCTGAGAGATATCTTCGACCCCAAACTCAACCGGAACTAACAGGAGGACCGATGACCGACAACGTATTGGAAATCAGAAATATGAGCGTGGACTTCCTGACGGATTCCGGACGTCTGCGGGCGGTGCGCGGTGCCTCCTTTACCGTCCCCCGGGGCAAGATCCTTGGGCTGGTGGGGGAATCGGGCTGCGGCAAATCCACCCTGGCTTCTGTGATTATCCGGCTGATGAGCGACAACGCGGTGGTCTCCGGGGACGGGGTGATTTTTGAGGGCACCGATCTGATGGCACTGCCCCCGGAAAAGATGAGGGCCTTGCGGGGAAAGGAGATCACCATGATTTTCCAGGACCCCATGACCTCCCTGAACCCTGTGCTGTCCATCGGGATGCAGATGACCGATATTCAGCACCGCAGCAAAATCTCAAAGGCGGAGAAACGGAAAATTGCCGGAGATATGCTGGCCAAGGTGGGAATCCCCGACCCCGAAGCCAGGCTTGATCAGTATCCCCACGAGTTCTCCGGCGGGATGCGGCAGC
>JAKSBB010001145.1 GCA_022361315.1 Desulfobacterales bacterium | reverse complement strand
CGATTCCCTGAATTCGTTGATATCCACAAGGTAGGAAAACTCGTCCCGGTAAGAAGATACAGAAATGATCCAGTCCAGCGGCTTATAATAAACCATGAACAGGGCCTTGGGGCGCTCCTCCCGTTCTCCTGGATTTTTCCAGGCATACTCAAGATATCCGTCCTTAACCCGCATCTGTTCACGGACAAATTCAAATTCGGATATATTGGTGCCCTTTACCCGGTCATTGGGATGGATGAGAACATCGCCTTCGGAATTCATGCAATATATATATCCGGAGATACCGATGGACTGGTTTAGGAAGATCTCCTCAATAATCTTGATGGCCTCTTCCCGGGTCAGCAGTCCCGACCGGTGTTTGCTGTAATAATATTCCGCAATCTCAAAGTTCTTCTCGGCAATGGCCTGGAGGCGGGTCTTAATCGTGATGCCGGCCGATGTGCGGATCAGATCTGCCAGGGTATCGGAACTCTGCTGAAGTTCCTTTTCAATATTGCTCTCAAGGATTTTTTTTACCTGAACGTAGACAAAACCGTTGGACACCAGGATTAGTGGAATAAACACAATGAGAAAAGTAAGGAGCAGCTTGTTTCTAAATTTGAGGTTTTGAATCCGCATAAATCTTAGGTGATGTCTCCTGGTCGCCTTTGGTCTGCGATTCCCGGCACGTAGCGTTGATAACCCTTAGAATTAAAACGTGTTATTCCATCGGGGCCGGCCGATTGATCACTGCAAATTGTAAGTTCGGTGTTACGATACTATAACAACCCCCATTAGGGAAGCCTAAAGTAAACGGGCCGCAGCCGGGGAAATCACCGACCATCACGGGTTACCTGGCTTTTTTCTCTTTCTTTACATCGTAAAGCAACTGATCTGCTGCCTTAATGAGGCCCTGGGCATCCGAGACCTCCGGATCATTGACACTGGCCACCCCGTGACTCAGTTTTATGTTGAAGCTATGATCTTTGTCTGACAGGGGATTTGCATCCAGGCTTGCCTTCACCCGCCGGATATAATGATGTGCCTGTGATTTTTCCGTGGAGGGCAGGATAACCACAAATTCATCGCCGGCAAAGCGGGCAACGATATCCGAATCCCGCTTGAGCCGCGTCAGGGTATCCGACACCATGCACAGCGCCTTGTCCCCCACATCGTGCCCGGCTGTATCATTTATTAGCTTAAAGGCATCCAGATCCAGAAAGATCAGGCTCAGGTCGTCTTTGTACCGCAATGCCCGTTCATATTCCCGGTCGAGGATGCGTTCCATTACCCCCCGGTTAAGAAGACCGGTCAACGGGTCATGGAAAGCCAGGAACTTCAGCCGCTCATGAGCCGTTACGTTGGACAGGCAAAGAGACACTTTCAGAGCAAGCTGTTCTAATAGGGATGTATCGATACCGGGTTCAAATCTATGGGGATTCGTATCGGCCTGGTTGATACTGCCGACGATTTCACCATCCAGCGTAATGGGGGCCACGGCAATGGATCCCATGGTACAGGTCATTTCATCCGGCATCAGGTCCTGATAGATTTCCAACTGGCAGTTGGCAAGAAAAGGCGTCATCCGGTTCTGGATGATTTCCAGGAAGGTGGCCTTGGGTACAAAGGCAGTAGACGTCCGCATCCGTTCATATTCGGGCCGCTCCTTCAACTGCTGCGCCAGCTGGCACTCATCAATCATGGAAATCCATATATAGGGGATGGAGAACTTCTCCGAGATCTCAGTGAGAAGACGCTCAAAAAAATCATGGAAGTTGAGAATCGACAGAAT
>JAKSBB010000277.1 GCA_022361315.1 Desulfobacterales bacterium | reverse complement strand
ACGGCGGTGCCGATGCCTTTGCGTTTGTGGATGGCGGCATAGGTACCCAGGAAGATGCCCACAAGGGCTGCAAACCCCAAACTGGTAAAGGCCAGAAGAATGGTGTGGCCGATATTTTTGCCGATGAGGGAGACCACGGTATGGCCGGACCATACCGAAGCGCCCAGGTCCCCTTTGGCAACACCGAAAATATAATAGGCCAGGCGGATAAACACCGGTTTATCCAACTGGAGCCGTTCGTTGAGTTCGGCTACAAGCTCGGGTGTTGCCCGGGGACCGAGCATCACCGAGGCCGGATCCCCCGGCAGGAAATAGGTGAGGCTGAACAGGACGATCAGCACCCCGATGAGGGTGGGAACGGTCCACAGCGTCCGTTTGATGATATACTTCAGGATAGCGCACCTCCATGATTCGGGGTGACGGTTTGCTGCCCGGGGGCCAGGGGCCTCCGGGCAGGATTTAAAACCTCAGGGCAGCTTATTTAAAGGACATGGCCCAGGGGGCCAGGCGGCCGTCCGGATACAGGGGGCCCAGGTCCACATCGGCCTGGGCGGCGGTGACCCGGACACCGTGGGTGAGCCAGATGGCCCAGGCATCCCTGTCCATTTCCTTCTGGGCATCCACATAGAGGGCGGCCCGTTTGACGGGATCGGATTCGGTCATACCCTGTGAACACAGCTTGTCGTAGGTGGCGTTGCTCCACTTGGAGAGGTTCCACTCCTCGCCGGAGAAGAACCAGGAGAAGGCGTAGGAGGGATCAATGGTGGTGTTGTAATAGGAGAGGTACATGTGGGGCTCGCCGGTGGTGGTGGCCTTGTTGAATGCGCCGGTTTCCTTGATCTGGATGTCCACGTCCACACCGATTTTCGCCAGGTCCGCCTTGATGACTTCGGCGGTGACTTTGACCTGTTCGTCGGGCCAGATGTAGAGGTTGGCTTTGAAACCGTCCGGCTTGCCGCCTTTTTCCAGGTATGCCTTGGCTTTTTTCAGGTCCACCTTATAGGCAGGGGCATCTTCCCAATGGCCCAGCAGGCCGGGGGGAAGGATGGTATTGGCCCTGGGGGCGATATCGAAAAAGGCGGCTTTGAGGATTTTATCCACGTCAATGGCGTAGCGGCAGGCCTGTCTCAGGTCGGGGTTATCAAAGGGGGGCTTGTTTACGGTAAATCCGATCCACCAATGCTTCAGGGAGGGTTTCACCACCAGGTTGAGGTCCCGGCTTCTCTGGTAGATACCCGCGTTGATCAGTGCCACGCGTCCGATGTCGATCTCTTTGGTTCTCAGGGCCATTTCGCAGGTGGCATCCTCCACAATGGGGACAAAGGTGACGTTGGCAATGGCGGGTTTTTTGCCCCAGTACTCTTTAAAGGCGGTGAGTTTTACCTGTTTTTTGGGTTCCCAGAGGGCAAGTTCGTAGGGGCCGGTGCCCACGGGGTTGAAGCTGAACTTTTCCCGGCCCATTTCTTCGGCGGCTTTTTTGGAAACGATCATGCCGGAGTTAGAGGGGAGGGTGGAGGTGAAGAGCTGAACCATCCGGTCCTTGAATACCAGTTTGACCGTATAGGGATCAATGACTTCGACGAGGGTTAGCTGGCCCCAATTGCCTTTTTCAGAGGAAGAAGAATCCTCCGCAATGATCCGTTCAAAGGAGAACTTCACATCTTCGGCAGTCATTTCACCGTATCCCTTGTGGAACTGCACGCCCTTGCGCAGATGGAAAACCACGGAGAGGCCGTCATCCGCCTCTTCCCAGGATTCGGCCAGGTCAGGCACGATGTCCCAGGAACCTTCCTTATACTTGACCAGCCCGTTGTACAGACATTTCATAATGGTCAGTTCCCGGTCCCCGGAGGTCATCCAGCCCGGGTCAAAGGTGTTAATGTCGTCCCAGCGGGCGATTTTCAGTTCGTCCCGGGGCGCGGCCGGCAGTGGTGCGGTAAACATAAGGATCGCCAGAAAGGTTAATAAAACGGATATGGCCTTTTGCTTCATACTTCTCCCCCCTCTTTAGGTTACGGCTGCCGCATGGGGTGCGGCCTGCCTTATATGGTTGTCCGGCAGCCGGTGTATTGATCTCCGGCCGCGCGGGCTGCGTTATCGTCACTGCTGCCCCGGGATCTGGTTACAGGATTCAGGCTGATTTCAGATAGGCTTCTCCCGCAGCTAAAACGTTATCGTGGTGTTCCGGCACCGGCATGCGGTCCAGAAGCATTCGGGTATGTTCCCTCAGTTCTTTCCCGGTCCTGGGGGCACCGCTGTCCCGCCACTGCTCCAGGGGCAGGAAGGGCCAGATATCGCTCTTGGTCAGGGGCTCCCTGAATTTTTTCATGGTAAGCCCGGACGTGAGGTAGGAGCCGCCGGGGCCTAAGTTTCTGATTTCCTCCAGCCCCACTTCATCGGGGTGGATGGAGAAACCTGTGGTGAAGTCCCTGGCCATGCGGATGATCTCCGCAGCGTAGACAACGGTGGAGGGGGAAAAGGCAAGAGAGTCGAAGTTGTTGCCCACGAATGGGACCAGACCGGGATATCCCAGGATGGAGGTCAGGTGGTTTTGCCAGAGCATGGAGGAGGCCATGAGGTCCGGCCCCCGGCCCATCCACCCCCCTGATGTACCGCAGTGGGGAATGCCGTAATGGGTCATCATTTCGGCACAGCTCAGGTTGATGAGCATGCTCTGGGGCGTGTAATAGGAGCGCATGGTTTTCATATCAAAGGCGGCAGGCAGGCTGCCCAGGATGATGGGGGTGCCTTCCTTCAGGAGCTGGCTGTATACCAGCCCGGCCAGGAGTTCCGCCGTCAGCAGGGCCAGGGTACCGCCCGGAGTGATGGGGCAGGTGGCCCCGGACATACCGTAGTT
>JAKSBB010000314.1 GCA_022361315.1 Desulfobacterales bacterium | reverse complement strand
GCTGGCTGCCCGGCATCATGAGCCGTAAAAAACAGATCATCCCCGATCTGGAAAAAGTTTTCGGATAGCCAATAGTTCAAGGGTTCTTGGCATTTTGCCAAGAACCCGCCCTCTCTTTCATTCTCCCCTTTCCACAGTCACCGTTTTCCATCCAAATTTTTCATGATCTTGCCTAAAAAGTCACCGGGGTATTGTCATTGACAATACTATGTTTTTTCACTAATCCTATTCTTAATCCGGCAAATCAACACCTTTGACAGCAGGGAAATAGCAGTGAAAAAAATCCTATTCTTTTTTATCATTATTCTCCTCACCCACCAGCCCTCCCAATCCGGAACAGCCCCTGACAATGCCATTGCCTACAAAAACAGTGGAATTGCACACCTAAAGTCGAAGCAATACGATTTGGCAATTGAGGATTTTGAAAAGGCGGCAGCACTCATGCCTATACTGAAAGGACTTTTTCATCATTGGGGTGTTGCCTGTTATTTTAAATCCGATTATGAAGGGGCAATTGAAAAATTCAGCCAAGAGATCACACTTTTCTCCCCGGAAGCCAGCACCTATTTTCATCGCGCCTTATGTGAAGAGGAATTAAAACAATACGCAAAAAGCTATGACGATATATCCCGGGCCCTTGAACTGAACCCGGCGTATTATATGGCCCTCTGTTTAAAAGGCGATCTGCTTGCAAACACCGGAAAAATTGAAAGGGCGGCATCAGCATATAAAGCCGCGATTAAAACCGCCCCGGATAAATCCTATGCCTGGGAACAGCTGGCACTGCTCAAAATACCGTTGGATTCGATTCATATCAGTCACAATTCAATTCCCAAGGAAGAAAGACCTGCAGACGAAGCCCCCCAACCGTTAGAGAATACAAACACACACCAGCCGGGTGAGGACAATGAGATACCCAACTATACACTCCAGGCAGGGGCATACCGGGTAAAGTATTTGGCACAGAAATTGAGAGAAAATCTCAACACCAAAGGGTGTGATGCCCGTATTCTTACCCTGACACTACCAGAGAATGGGATATGGTACCTGGTGAGAATCGGCGACTACCCGGGGTATAGCCATGCACGAAAAGCGGAGCAATCATTGAGAGAAAGACTTGATATTCAAACGATTATAAGGAAGGTTGGCAAGTTTTAAAACGATAGTTTAGACGATTTCTTTTCTGGACGTTCCTTTATGACTCACCGAACGGTGAAACACGGCCTGCAGTTTCTCCGAAAGCATGGCCACGTCAAAGGGCTTGTACAGGTAATCATCACATCCCTTTTCGATCATCTGCATCACCTCTTCCTCTTTGGAATACCCGGAACAGACCAGTACCCGGCTGTCCGGACTGATCTCACGGATTTTTTCATAGGTTTCAAATCCGTTCATCCCCGGCATCACCATGTCAAGAATCACCAGATCAACCGATGCGGTTTCGGTCTTGAGGATAGTTATGGCCTCCGGACCGCTCTCGGCAATCAATACCTCATACCCTAAAGTTTCAAGCATCTCCGAACAGACCTCAATCACCCCGCGTTCATCATCCACCAGGAGGATACGCCCACGGCCGGCAACAATCTGATCCGTCTCATCCGAGGCATCCTCGGGATAGCTGCAGGTATTGTCTCCGTACCCTTCCGCCGCAGGCAGGTAAAACATGAAGACACTGCCTTTGCCCGGTCTGGATTCCACCCGGAAGGTTCCCTTATGGCTTTTGACGATACCGTAGGCGGTTGCCAGGCCCAGGCCGGTTCCCTGTCCCCGTTCTTTGGTGGTGAAAAAGGGATCAAAAATTCTTGCCATGGTGATTTTGTCCATACCGGTGCCGGTGTCTGAAACAGATATCCTGATGTAGGCCCCGGTTTCTTCGAGACCCAATGAATCCCTCTCTCTGGCATCCACCATAATATTCTCAGACCTTACGGTGATCTTACCGCCGTTGGGCATGGCCTGCCATGCGTTGACATAGAGGTTCATCAACACCTGCTTCAGCTGGCCTTCGTCCACCACTGTGGGCCACAACGCCTTATCCAGCTGTTGTCGGATAACGATATCCTTTTTTGTCCGGCCGAACATTTTGGCTGACATTTTAAGCAGGTAATTCATGTTCAGCTTGCAGTCTTCGTGGCAGTTCTTCTGGGCAAACCCCAGAAGCTGCCGGGCCATCTCCGCCCCGTTGTTCACATACTCATCTATGCTGGCCAGCCGTCGGTAGGCCTTTGACTCTCTGTCAAACCCAGCCTTCACCAATGAGGCGTATCCCTGGATTCCCATGAGAATATTGTTGAAATCGTGGGCAATACCACCGGCCAGCGTGCCTAAAGCTTCCATCTTCTGGGCCTGACGGAGCTGTTCCTCCAGCTTCAGGCGATCAGAGACATCTCTTCCCACACCATATACGCCCTGGGACATGTTTCCGGTTTCATCTTCCGGAAGTGTAATGGCAGAGGCCTTCAACTCCATGAAGGCAAAGGCGGCATAGGGGTCGAACTTGGCATGACGGTTACTGGCCTTTTTAAACCGGACGTTGATTTCGATATTGCCCTCAAAGCTGTCGCTTCCCCTTTTCCCGGAGGTGACTGCGGAGATCAACCCCTGTGCCCGGCCACGGTCGTCTTCGTGAAGCAGATCCTCAAAGGGCATACCCGTAAGTACCTGGCGGGGAAACCCCAGAACGGACTCAAACTGATGATTCACAAAGGTAAAACACCCCTGCGAATCCAGGGTAAAGATCAGATCAGGAGAATTGTTGACCATGTATTGGAACTGCCGCTCAGATGCTTCCAGCCGAGCGGCAAAGGCGCGCTTTTCATCCAGAAGATTACGCTGGGTAATCCCGTTCTGGACGGTCTTCACAAGCTCCGCATACTCAAAAGGCTTTTTCAGGAAATCCCAGGCCCCCTGTCTCAGGGTTTTTACTGCCGCTTCAATGGAGGCAAATCCGGTCATGATGATGATCAGGACATCAGGGTCCATGGCAAAGAGGTGCTCCATGACCTCATAGCCGTCCATAACGGGCATGGACATGTCCAGAAGGACCAGATCGAACTGTTGTTCGCGGAAGAGTGTCACCGCGTCGCTGCCATTATGGGCACCGGTCACCAAAAACCCTTCCCGCGCCAGACAACGTGATATATTTTCTACAATTCGAGGCTCATCATCAACAACAAGGATATGCTCAGGTTTCATATGGGCTTTCCGTCCGGTTTCAACGTGGCCTGCCTTTAGTTATCCCCCCTTACTATGCCTTTTCATAGCAAACCAGACCACAACGCAGGCACCGGTGAGATTCCTCATCGGCGACTTGTGAAGAGAATCCGGTGGAAAACCGGTCCTTTCTCTCTTCTCTGGATTTGGCTATTTCAAGGACATTCCGGGGTGACGTGACAACCTGGTTAAGGGTAGTGACATCCTGAACCAGGGTCTTGGCTGTGATCATCCGTTCCGGATCAGGCAGTGCAATTCCGTACATCAGATGGTGAATCAAGGTGGCTGCTCTCCGGCCGCCGTTGATGGCAGCAACGGCCGAGGGATATTCGGAAATCACATCCTGGTTGGAAAGAAGCCCGGAGGCATTGAGGAGATCCGGTTTTTTCTGCAGTTCCACCCCTTCCCATGCCACGGCAGAATCCACCGAACCCACAGCGGCAGTCGCCTCTCCATCCTCTTCTGCAACACATTCGTCAGCAGCGATAGCGTCGGCGTCTGAGGCCCCGGGAACCACAAAGGCCAGTTCGGGAAAACGCCCGGAAGCGATAACAAGGGTATCTGTTTCAATGCTATGAGATTCACCGGATGCCAGGTCAACGTATTCAATTGCCGTCAGTTTATCGTCTTCTCCCACCAGTTTGGTGATACCGGAGTTGTATTGGATGGTTGCACCGGCTTTGATCATGGCATCAATGGCTGTCTGGTCAAAGGAAGAATCTTCCTGATGTTTCCGTGAGAGAACGATCATCTTTTTGGTACCGGATGACTTCAGAATCTCCATGGCATCGGGCAGCTTGATGCTGTCGCCGGCAATAACGACGGTGTCACCGTGTTCGATGGTGATGCTTGAATCGTTTTTGCTGCGGAGCAGATCGATGAGCAGGTAGGTGCCGGGAATGGTATTTTCGGCCGCCCCCGCCCCGGTGATGGACATACGGGCATCCCATCCGCCGGTGGCGGTGAATACGGCGTCATAGCCGCGTTTCAAAAGTCCGGGAATGGTAAAGTTGACACCGGCCCGGCGATGGGTTTTCATTTCCACGCCGAGATCCTCGATCCCCTTAATGTCCCAGTCCAGAACATCCATGGACAGTCGTTCTCTGGTGATGGCTTTGCGAAGGATGCCGCCCATCTCTCCACTGGCCTCATATATGGTGGGAGAATGACCCAGGCGCGCGGAAAAATACCCGGCAGCCAGCCCCTGAACACCGCCACCGATAATAGCGATTTTCTTATCCGTGGCCGGCGCCTTGTATGGCTGGATCCGTTTGTCCTGATTCATCTCATAGTCACAGACAAAGCGTTTTAGGTCGTTGATTCCAACGGACTCGTCCTGAATCAGCCGCCGGCAGTCAAACTCGCAGAGGGCGGGACAGATTCTTGAAATCACTGTGGGGAAAGGCATTCTTTCCTTAATGACCTGGAGGGATCCGTGATAATCCCCTTCCCGGATCAAACGGATATATTCTTTGATATCGATACCGGAAGGACAGGCACGCTGACAGGGTGTGGTGCAATCCCCTTTGGTGTACTCTCTCATAATCCGACGGCTGGGAGAGGTCAGGCGGATAATATTTTTAGGACAGATGGCCTCACAGGCACCGCAACCCGTACACTTTTCCTGGTCCACCTTGGGCAGATGGTCCTCACCGATGGTCAATGCATCGAACTGACAGGCAGTCACACAGGTGCCAAGTCCAAGACAACCGATCCGGCAGACCTTCATTCCGCCCATGAGCATGGATGCGGCACGGCAGTCCCGCACACCTTTATATACATAGTTTAGTTCCGCATCCGCATTGCCGTAGTGGCAGCCGGAACCGGCAAACTCAGGTTCTTTTTCAGACATGGAAACGCCCATGATCTCTGCAATGGCCATGGCCACATCCTCGCCCGCGGCCACACACGAGTTGACATCCTGTTCCCCTCTGGCGATGGCCTCGGCATTGGGCGTACACCCGGGATATCCGCAGCCACCGCAGTTGGCGCCGGGAAGGCAATCGTCAATGGCGACTACTGTGGGATCTTCATACACATAAAATGCCTTGGATGCGATCACCAATGCTGTTCCGATCGCTACGCCTAAACCACCCATCATCAGAATTGATTGCAACATTATAATACGTCCTTCATAGTGTCAGTATTGTTTTACTTGCTTCACCCGCTCAAAATAATCCACCCTTGTATATGCTCAAGGATGCTGAATTGTCAACCAATTCGGCAAAAATAATTGGTTCTCAAGCACGGTTTACATTGACAATAATCACCTGATAATGTGGGTAGTGCTTGATAATACAGGGACGGTTAGTGAACGATTGTAAATAAACAGAACCGCTAAAAACAAAAGTGCCCGCGGCTTCCTTTCGGAGGCAGCGGGCACTTTTGCTTTAATCTCCAACCAGGACAGCGTTGTCCGGGTTAAATACCTACGAAAAACTTCTTAACGATCTTCTGTCCTTCGCCGGAAAGTGTCCAATCGATAAATGCCTTTGATTTTTCATTGGGCTGACCTTTGGTGATCAGGTAAAGCGGACGCGTGATGGGGTAATTCGGATTGTTTACCGTCGGTTCCTGGCCATCTATCGCGACTTTTTTCACCTGACTGCGCATCGTGTGGGTGTCTCCAAGTGCAAAACTCAGATGACCGATACCACCGGCGTCTCCCGCCACCTTATTCACAACATCAGAATCAGGACGGCACAGCTTGACATCGCCACCGTACCGTTTCCCACCCAGCACCTTCTTGGTGAAGACTTTCCAGGTGGCGGAGTTGATATCAACAATGTAAACCGTAATGGGCAGATCATCGCCCCCCACCTCTTTCCAGTTCTTTATTTCACCGAGAAAGATCTTCTCCAACTGCTGCGAATTCAGATCCGCCACCGGATTCTTTTGGTTCACCCACACCCCGATGGCATCTTTTCCGATGAGAACGGGTGTCACACCCTTGTTCAAGAAATTCTGACCAACTTCCCTGGCCACCCCGCCGATGTCCGCCTTTCCCATGGCGATGCCTCTTTCACCGCCCCCGCTTTCCACCTTGGTATTGAGGGTGAATGCGGCATCGGTATAAGCTTTAGATGCCTCTTTAATAAATTTCCCGACGGTTGAAGACCCGATGTAATTGATCTGCGGCTTATCACCTGCCATGGAAACACCCGGCATTGCCAGCAGAAATGCAAGTACTAAAGCACACACAATAATACAAACACGTTTTGCAATCATTTTTTCAGTCCTTTTATTAGATCGTAAATTTATTAAATCGTAAATACCCGCTGGATAAATTTTCAAGAATGTGATGGATTGTACCACACTCCCCGGAAGTATCCAATATTGAAAATACCGGGTTGAAAAAATAGAGAACGATACAAAAAGACGGATTATATTTCCTCCCGGATGACTTTATCCCCAACGGTTTCGATGAGCTGATCCAGAATCCCGACATCCTGTTGGTCAACTGGACGCCAGGAATTTCGCAGTACCCAATCCCCCGAATCATTAAACTCAACGTCGGCGATCACGATCTCCGTGTATTTCAGTCGCGGGTCGTCCTTATGATGCGGCCATACTTCAAAGGCCCGGATGCTGGATACTTCCAGGGTAAATTGCTCACAAATCCTGGGAATAATGTATTCCACACTATTGGTGGCGGAAATTCCCGTGTCTTCGCCCTGGTCCACCAGAAGCACCCAGGCCGCCCCGGTGGTGGCTTCATGGGCGATAATCAAATGGCAGAAGGAATCCATCAGCCCCGGGTCATTCTGCTCTGCTTCTGTTCCGGCACCTTTCCAATTGTAGATCGCTGAATATGTTATTTTAAAATACATGGGCTTCCTGTTTTTTGTGCAACCATATAGACGGACTGATCAAATTTTTCAGATTGAGGATTGGCCTTCTCCTCATAGTAGAGAATTCGGAACTCATTGAATGCATGCAGTAGCTCATTGGGTTTCAGGCAATAGTCTTTTGTATCATGAATAAAGGATTCGAAAACCAGAATCCCACCGGGGGTGAGGCTTTCTTTGATCATAGGAAACAACCGCCGGTCAAGGAACCGGATATTGATCACCAACTGATACCGGTTCCGGGGGATCTGCCAGGAGTCCAGATCCAGACAGATTTTATTGATTCGCGGCTCGGTATCCGGCAGCATGGTCAGCGCGACATCCGAAATATCCACGGCATCCACCTCAAATCCTGCCCGGGCAAGACAGATCGTATTCCTTCCGTTTCCGCAGGCAATGTCCAGCGCCCGTCCTTTGGGCGCAAATGAAAGATATTTTGATACAATCCCGGAAGCGGACTCTCCTCCCGTACAGTCCAGATATCTTTTATTCCATTTCTGTTTATCCTGTGTCGTCAATGGCTGTAAATTCCTCCTGTCACTTTTCTTTTATCATAAAATAGACGCACAGACCTCGTGAATAATTCTGGCAGTAATTTTTCAGATGGATTATACACCTTCTAAAGTGGTGATGACCAGTTTGCCGTACACTGCTCACATTCACGTTTCAATCTAACGCTCAGACCTGCAAAATGCTCAGGAGGTATGTATGCAAACCCAGCCTAAAGTGGTATT
>JAKSBB010000100.1 GCA_022361315.1 Desulfobacterales bacterium | reverse complement strand
TCTTTATTAAATCAGCAGCTTAAGCTCAAAGGCATCCGCGTGGATATCCGGGCGCCAAAACCCCCCGTTACCATACGCGGAAGCTGGAACCAACTGGAACAGGTGCTCGTCAATCTGATCACAAACGCCAGGGATGCCGTGCTTGACAACGGGCCGGATAAAGACAAGTTTATTCTTATTTCCGCAGAACCGGACGCCTCCGGCCGGCATCTGGATATTATCGTAAAGGATACGGGGAACGGTATTTCCCCTGAACACAGGGATTTTCTGTTTGATCCCTTTTTCACCACAAAACCGGTGGATAAGGGAACAGGACTTGGATTATCCATCAGTTATGGTATTATCGAGGAGCATGACGGCGCTCTGGAACTTTTGGATTCAGGGCCCGAGGGAACCACCTTTCGCATACGACTACCCATAACCGAGGTACAGGATGACCGCCAGTGATACCGCTAATGGTACCGACAATGGTACAGGCAGGGGCGAACCATCGCCCTGCATATTAATCGTTGATGATGAGCCCGATATCGCCTCTACCCTTTCCATGCTGATGACAGACGAAGGGTATCGGGTCATTACAGCTACCGACGGACAGGAGGCCCTGAAACGTTTTTCAAGTCATCCGGTGGATGTGGTGATTTCGGATATCCGCATGCCCGGCGTGGACGGCCTTTCCCTGCTGAGGCGGATTAAGGCGCTGGATCCGGAGGCGGCCATCATCATGATGACGGGATTTGCATCGGTGGAAAATGCCGTCAGCGCCATGAAAGAAAACGGGGCATACGACTACCTGCTTAAACCCATTGAGGACATCGATATCCTTCTCATGTCCGTTTCCCGTGCGTTGGCACACCGGCGTCTGAAACTGGAAAATAACGCACTGCTGGGGCGGCTGACCCGGAAGACCGATGACCTTGAAAAGAAAAACGGGGAACTTGAAGAGGCCCTGCGGACCATCAAGGTGCTTCAGGGCATTCTGCCCATCTGCTCCGGGTGCCGCAAAATCAGGGATGACAAGGGATACTGGCAGCAATTGGAACAATACATCGAAGACCATGCCGACGTGATGTTCTCCCACGGGATCTGTGAAGCCTGTGCCCGGAAAATATACGGAGACGAAGACTGGTTCGATGAAACCATGGGCGATGGCTGATCACCCCGACCGCCCATTACTCGGGCATCAACAGCACACATTTGTCTCTGCCGCTTTGTTTGGCCTCGTAAAGTGCTTCATCCGCACGGGAAACGATGCGGGAATAATCCGGATGGCCATCGTGAATCGATACCCCTAAACTTGCGGTAATCCGGATCTCTTCCGATCCGGGAAGAATGAACCTGTGTCTGCCGATGGCGCCGTGGAGTTTTTCAGCCACATTAAGGCCGTGGATGCTGTTGACGCTGTTCACCACAATAAGAAATTCCTCCCCCCCGTACCGGAACACATAATCCCCGGCCCTGACCGTTTCAAGCAGGATTTCAGCCATCTGCTTCAGCACCGCATCCCCGCCGTCGTGACCGTAGGTATCGTTGATCTTTTTAAAGTGGTCGATGTCGGCGATGATGATGGCGAAACGCTCACCGGTTTTAATGGAGGTTTCCACCTCATTCTGGAGCACGCCCCTTAGAAAACGGCGGTTGAACAGCTTGGTGAGGGAGTCTCTTCCCGTCTCCATGGCAAGACTGCGCTCGGTGATCAGCCCCAGAACGGATGTGGCACCGGTTACATGATCGTCCACCTCAGAGAGCAGTGTCTCAATCGCTTTGGACCACCCTTCAGTACGATGGGTGATGGCAGCGGAAATCGCCGTGTCAATGCGGGTGACGTAATTTTTGAGTTTCACCACCTCCTCCAGACCCGGAAACATCAGGTCTGCCTTGTGAAATACCCAGAGGCCGAAGTCGGTCTTCCGGATGGAGGGGATTTTGTCCGGGTTCACCTTCGGGTCGATCAATACCCGCAGGATCTGCCGGTGCCAGTCAAACAGTGCGGACCTGAGACTTTCGGTCTGCAGGGCCATATCCACGCCGATGGCATGCATTTTCAGGGACTGCCGGTCCCGGGCATCCTGCACCAGTTCCCCCAGGTAAACATGATTGATCACCGCCATGGTATGATCGATGATTTCATCGATCAGGATAATGGCATCACCCAGGCGGTCCCGGGAAATTGAAGAGGCCACCACATGACGGAAAAATTCCTTTTTGAGCACGGTGGTGCCGATATTGATGGCGGTGAGCGGTATGTTGATCCGGGCATGGCGGGTGCCCACCTCCACCTGGCGTTGAATAAATCCGTCAATCTCCTCCCTGGTTTTTCTGGGTTTGAACAGGTGGTCTATCCATTGGGTCATGGAGGCTTTGAGCTTTTTTTCAACGATGTCATGGTTCAGGAAAGGGGCGCTTTCCGGGTGGTGGAGCATATGGCTGTAAAAGGTCTCTGCGATGGCGGCGGCTTTGGACTGAAGTTCCGGACCGATCAGGGCGAGCAAGGTCTGATCCGCGGAGGTCATTGTATTACGGAGAATTTCCACCTCTTTGTTTTCCATAGGTGCTCCTTGGCTGCAGGGTTCGCGTGGTGCGGTATAGTTTGGGATAATATAATATGATATATACAGTGGACCCCGGTGTCAATAAAACCGGGCCGGAAGCCTTTTGGGAAAAACAGGGAGAACGGAAATTATATGACCTGCATATCAAATTGCCTCAGCCGGCAGAACATCCTGGTGATTGACGGTGCCCTGGGCACGGAACTGGAACGCCGGGGCTGTGACCTCAAAGATCCCATCTGGTCCGCCCGGCTACTGGCGGAATCCCCGGAAACCATTGCTGCCGTCCACACGGATTATCTGAAGGCCGGGGCGGACTGTCTCATCACCGCATCCTACCAGGCCAGCTACGAAGGCTTCAGGGCACGGGGATTCAGTGACGGGGAGGCGGGGGAGCTGATCCGTTCCGCTGTGATTCTGGCCCGGGACTGTGTGGATACCTTCTGGGCGGATTCTGCAAACCGGGAGGGCCGGGTGAAGCCACTGGTTGCCGCCTCTGTGGGACCCTATGGGGCCTATCTTGCGGACGGTTCGGAATTCCGGGGGAATTACGGTCTCAGTGAAACCGAACTGGCCGCCTTTCACCGTAAACGCCTGGCAACACTGATCGATGCCGGACCGGATCTTCTGGCCCTGGAGACCCTTCCCTGTTTTTCCGAAGCCAGGGCGCT
>JAKSBB010000083.1 GCA_022361315.1 Desulfobacterales bacterium | reverse complement strand
TTTGTCAACATAACCCCTGGTTTCCATCATTCCGGGACGGGGCAACGGGGCGTTGTGGCGCCCAAAAGGTTAATTGAATAATGAAAGATCGTGTCAAAGGACTGCTGCAGAAAATCAATTTTATTGAAACCGATATGGATCTCCAGAAACAGATCCTCTTTTCCATTCCCTCGGATGAAAAAGATGAGATCAAAAAGGTGATGAGTGTTATTGCCCGCCAGAAAGGGGAGATCCATGAACTTCGCCAGCGGATCAAGGAAATAGACGAAGACGAGTATAACCGTATTATTACCCTGGAACAGGCCACGGAAAAATTCCGTCAGTTGTCCCGGGACAAGAAGTTTGTCCAGGTCAATACCCTCAATGAGGAAGGCGAATGCTACATCACCCTGAACGAAGGCTCGCGGATCGACTGCCTGGTGGCGGCCAAGGATGAAAGCGGTGATTGGACCGTCCTGACCATTGACGGCGAAACCAAGGAGTATCCGGGCGGACTGGTCCGTTAACCACCGCCCGCCGGATACCATCAATTGTTATTATAAGAGGACGCTATGATACGGAGAACCATGGCTGCCGTCCTGACCCTTTCATTCATCTGGGTGGCGGGCAGTGCAACGGCAGCAGAGAACGCGGGCCGGGAACAGGCCTTTGAAGTGAACCAGTTCATCTCCCCGGAAACCTGCGGGGGGTGCCATTCTGAGATCCTGTCCCAGTGGACGAATTCCATGCACAACCTCTCCCACCGGGACCCGGTATATAACCGGGTGGCGGCATTTTTACGCCAGGGGCTGACCGATGCCGGTGAAATTGAAGAGGCGGAATCCTGCGTGAAATGCCATACCCCGGTGGGCTATGTCACCGGCTTTCCCAAAAAATTGTCCGATGATCTGTCCGCCGTACCGGAGATCGCGGTTCAGGGAATCCAGTGTGATTATTGCCATTCTGCCGTGGATGTCACCAGGATGTACAACAACGGCCTGGTGCTTTCCCCCGGTCAGGGTGAGGATGATCCCGGGATTAAATACGGCCCCTTTGACGATTCCGAGGCGGATTTCCACGAGGCTGCGTATTCAAAGCTTCACACCGAATCCGGGATTTGCGGCACCTGCCACAATGTCAAGCATGTGGCCTTTGGCACCGACCTTGAAACCACTTATACGGAATGGGAGAGAAGCCCGTACAACGACGCGGACCCTGAAAAACGGGTGAACTGCCAGGACTGCCATATGGTGCAGCGTCCGGGGGTGCCTGCCACAGGTTCCACCGAACGGCCCGATAATCCGGGAGCGGCAACGGATTACAGTGATGAGCGCCCCCATATTTTCACCCATTATTTTGTGGGGGCGAACTCGGCGGTGCCGGCGGAATTCGGGGATGTGGAAAAACCGTCCATGGCTGAGGAACGCCTGACGCATGCGGCGGATATCTCCCTGGATGTCTCACTCATTGCCCAGGGCAAGGCTGCGGTGACCGTTACCAACTCCGGTGCCGGCCATTCCCTGCCCACGGGTTTAGGGGACCTTCGTCAGGTCTGGATCGAGCTGACCCTGACCGGGGCAGACGGTAACGTCGTCTACAGCAGCGGCATCCCGGATCAGGACGGCGTACTTCCGGAGGATACGGTGATCTTTAACACGGTGTTCGGCGACGGCAACGGCAACGTGGTTCTCAACCTGGCCAAGGCCAGAGAAATTCTATCCGATACCCGGATTAAGGCCAAGGAAAGCGCGCTCCGGACCTTTGATCTGGGATTGTCGCCTGAACCGGGGCAGGTACTGAAAGCCAGGCTGCTGTACCGGGGGATGCCCCAGAAGATTCTGAATATGGTGCCGGGTGAAAAATTGGGGCCGCTGCCCGTTGTGGAGATGGCCAGGGTCAGCCATACGTTTTAGACCAAAATTAAATTTACTTCGCTAAAATACAAAAAAGGGGAGCCTGGATCGGGTTCCCCTTTTTAAATTTCTGCAGATGTCGCGATGTGGCTTAGAACGGCCAGAAGTTATTGTCTTCCCACACCCGTTCCATGAGCTCTTCCTGAAGATTTGTCAGCTTTTTCAGATGGGTGGTTTCCCAGACGGAGAGCCACTTGTACAGTTTTTTCTCTTCGGGATCCGTGGCCTCTTCAGATCTCAGGGCGTAGAGTTTGATGGCGTTCTGCTCAAAACCGATGGCTGCCGTGATGGCAGTTGCCTCAAAGCCGGCTGCGTTGATTTTGGATTTAACCTCATCGGTGAGGATGGCAGGGGCGGGTTCGGATGCGCCGTCGTTATCATAGCCGCCGGCGGCGAATTTGCCACTGCTCATAATGGATTTGAACTGTTTTTCAAGGATATCCATGTGTTCCTGCTCATCGTCTGCCAGGGTCTGGAAAAAGGCTTTGACCGAAGGATCATCGGCACTGTCTCTGGCGGTTTCGTACAGGCTTTTGCCCTGCCGTTCCATGAGAAAGGCATTTTTCAGTATGTTCAGGGTCTTTGATTTTTCCATTGTCAGCAATCTCCTGTGGGGTTGAGTGTTGGCGGCAATTTATGATCACAATCGTGATGCGGTAAATGTTATTAAACAATATAAATGCTTATTGAGGATGCGCAACACAAAACCTACACCAAAGCATTTCAATTTGCAATCAGCCCCGGATTTTAATATTCTGCGTGTCTGACCCAAAAAAATACTGAGAGGATACTATGGGAACCTTTGATATCATCGTGATTGCCATGGGCCTGGCCATGGATGCGGCAGCGGTTTCACTGGCGGCTGCAGCCGGCGGCTTTGCCGGGAACGGCAGGGCGGTATTCCGTCTGGCCTTCCACTTCGGGCTTTTCCAGTTCATGATGCCGGTGATCGGCTGGTTTCTGGGGGTGGGTTTTGTCTCCTATTTCAAAGCGGTGGATCACTGGATTGCCTTCGGCCTGCTTGCCTTTGTGGGAATCCGCATGATTCGGGAAGGTATGGATACTTCTGAAGATCCCATGCGCAAGGACCCGTCCCGGGGCATGACCATGGTGATGCTGAGTCTTGCCACCAGCATTGATGCCCTGGCCGTGGGACTGAGTCTCGCCATGATGGACATCAATATTTGGTATCCCTCAGTGATGATTGGCGTGATTACCTCCGCCATGTCCCTGACCGCCATTGCCATGGGCAAGCGGCTTGGAACGCTTTTCGGAAAACGGATGGAGGTGGCAGGCGGGGTGATCCTTGTGGGTATCGGCCTGAGAATTCTGATCGTCTCACTCATGACCGGCAGTTAATGGGGCCGGCCGTTACTTTCTTCCGTCGGATTCCAGAATTTGCCGGATCCTCTCTCCCAATGTTTCCCGGTTCACCGGTTTGATCATCAGTCCGGTGATACCTGCCTCGGCCATTTTTTCCCGGGTGACGGATTCGCTGTAGCCGGTGAGCATCAATATGGGAAGCTGCGGATGCAAAGTCCGGAGCCTTCCTGCCAGTTCAAGCCCGGTCATACCGGGCATGGAAAAGTCAGTAATTACCAGATCCGGTGGCATCGCCACTGATGTCTTTGGCGTATCCAGTGCAGCCAGCGCTCTCCCCGGATCTGAAAACGCGGATACCCGGTAACCAAGCCCTGCAAGTGTTTTTTCGTGGATTTGCACCAGGGGTAACTCGTCATCCACCACGACGATGTGCTCGCCGTTCCCCCTGATGTCTGAGCTTTCCCGATTGGGGGCGGTATCGCCGACGATGACATCGGGCGGTGTCGTGACAGGCAGAAGGAGGGTTACGGTGGTTCCTATGCCGGGCGTACTTTCCACCAAGATTTTCCCCTTGGCCCGGGTGATGATACCCTGAACAACGGCCAGACCCATCCCCGTGCCCTTATCCTTTTCACGGGTGGTGAAAAAAGGGTCAAAGACTTTATCCCTGATGTGTGGGGGAATACCGTGGCCCGTATCTTTTATGGCAATTTCCACCCATCCTCCCGGAGGATCTTCCTCCCCTGTCCGGTGGCGGCCCGGATCCGTTACGCGGATTTCCAGGGTGCCGGTGCCGTCTGCCATGGCCTGAACGGCATTGGTGCAGAGGTTGACAATGACCCGATGGATCTGGGTGGGGTCGCAATGTATCCAGGCGGTGGAGGCCACCCGGGTGAGGATATCTATGTTCGCCGGGACCGATGCCCGGATGAGTTTTACCGCCTCCCGGATGACCGGGGGCAGTTGAATGGGCTCCGCCTTTTCTTCGGCCTGGCGACTGAAGGTGAGAATCTGTGCGGTCAGTTCTCTGGCACGAACCGCTGCTGTCAGCACCTGGTCCGCATACCGGCCGGTTTCCTTCTCAAGGGTTTCTTCTTTGATCAGCTCCGTATATCCAATGATGGCGGCCAGGATATTGTTGAAATCGTGGGCGATGCCTCCGGCCAGGGTGCCCAGCGCCTCGGTTTTCTGTCTATTGTTCAGGGCGATTTCCAGCTCCATCTGTTGGGCCTGGGAGGCCAGGCGTTCCTGCATCTCCTTGTTCAGGCGGTTGTACGCTTTGTGCAGTTCCCGTGTCCTTTCCTTCACCTGGCGGTCCAGATCTGCATTGGCGGCGGAGACCTTTTCCTTTTCCAGGACAAGCATGTGGCTGGTGAAAAATCTCTGCCTGGCGTTCAGTTCTATGGCGTATCCGGCCAGGGTGCACAGAAAGGCGGATGAAATAAAGAAAAAATTGTTGTTGATGAAGATATGAAACGGGGTGTCCACCACCCACAGGGTAATGATTTCGTAAACGATGACGATGGTCCATGTTGCCCCGGTGGCCCAGAGAAATCCCATTCTGAAAAATGTATGGATGACGATAAACACAAGGATAATTCCGGCATAGTAGGAGTAGGTGACCGGCGGCGGCGCCAGCACCACCATGGCTTCGATGCCCAGACCACCCACAAGACAGACCCCGGCCAGCAGTGGGGGGTGCCAGCGTTCAAAGGCCCGGTGGAAGGAGGCTGCCAGGACGCAAAGCGCCGAAGGGATCACAATGGCATACCGGATAAACCAGAAGGTCCGGGAAAGATCCGGTACCAGAAGGGCATCCAGGATGCCGAAAATGCCATATAAAAATATTCCCACCATAAGCGCCACACGGGTCCGTGTGAGGGCGTCAAGGGCATAGGCTCGACGGAACATCGGTTCCAGATGAACCTGGTCACGTATGAATGCCAGTGTTAGCGGATGATATTGCAAATGTCGTTTCCAATTGGGATTTGTTTTCGTAGGACTTCACCATAGAGGGCCGGGCGAATTTTATCAAGGGGTAAAACATGGCTTGAACCCCGGGCACAACACAGATATCATTCCTGAATGATCATGATATTATCTGATACCCCATAAGGAATCCACCATGCTGACACCAGAACTGCCCTACTATGACGAGCCCGAAGGGGATGCCCTGCCCACAGGGATCAACCGGGCCATTGACGCCCATGTCCACGTCTTTCCGGATGGGATATTCTCCGCCATCCGGGACTGGTTTGACACTTACGCCTGGCAGATCCGTTACCGGATGAAGAGCCGGGAACTCATTGCCTTTCTTCTGGACCGGGGGATTTCCAGAGTCACTGCCCTGCAATACGCCCATAAACCCGGTATGGCCGGTTTCCTGAACGATTATATGGTGGATCTCGTGCAAACTTTCCCGGGGCGGGTTTACGGCATGGCCACCGTATTTCCCGGGGAGAAGGACGCGGTATCTCTTCTGAACACGGCCTTTGATAGGGGGCTTACCGGCGTCAAACTCCACGCCCATGTCCAGTGTTTCGACATGAACAGCCCGGAAATGGACCCCATCTATTCCGTCTGCCGGGAGCGGGGAAAGCCCATGGTGATGCATGTGGGGCGGGAGCCGAAGAGTGAGCATTACCGCTGTGACCCCTATGCCATCTGCCGGGCGGACAAGCTGGAAAAGGTGCTGAAGGCTTATCCCGGGTTGAAGATCTGTGTTCCCCATCTCGGGTTTGATGAAATTGATCCTTACCGCCGCCTCATCCGGGAGTACGATACCCTTTGGCTGGATACGGCCATGGTGCTCACGGATTATTTCCCGGAAACGGCCCGGGGGGATTTTTCAGACTACCGTCTGGACCGGGTCATGTACGGCTCCGACTACCCCAATATCCCCTATGCCTGGGACAGGGAGCTGATCTGGCTTTCCCGGGCCGGGCTGTCGGCGGACGATCTGGACCAGGTGGCGTACAGGAGTGCCGAAGGCTTTTTCGGACACCCGGCTGAACGATGAGGATATGGGATTTCCCACTGTTTAAATTCTCCTGCAGATGATATCTTTACGCATTTTTAAAACCCATCAGGAGTAACAGCAATGCCCAAAGCATGTGATTTAAAGAAGGGGAACGTGGTTGACATCAACAGCGAGCCCTATATGGTGAAGCATATTGATGTGAAAACCCCCTCCGCCCGCGGGGCGGTGACACTTTACAAGGTCCGCTTCAACAATATCAAAACCAAGCAGAAATACGAGGAGAGCTACAAGGGAAACGATATGCTGGACGATGTGGATCTCCAGAGAAAACCGGTTCAGTATCTCTATCCGGACGGGGATTTCCATGTCTTCATGGACAGCGTGGAGTACGGTCAATACCTGGTGTCGGCGGATGCCATTGAAGATGAAATCGTCTGGCTCACCGACGGGATGGAGGACATCCTGGGACTGATCATCGAGGAAAACATGGTGGCCATTGAGATTCCCTCCTCCCTGGTATTTGAAATCACGGAAACCGCTCCCGGTATCAAAGGGGCCAGCGCCACGGCCCGGACCAAACCCGCGACCCTGTCCAACGGGGTGGAGGTCCAGGTGCCTGAATACCTGGAGGTGGGCGAGATGGTGAAGGTCAATACGGAAACCCGGAAGTTCATGTCCCGGGCGTAATTCCCCAAAAAAATCAGGCCGGCCCGGGTAAACCGGACCGGCCTGTGATCTTTCTATTCTAACCGGATACTATCCCAGAATTTTTTTCAGGTCGCCTTCGGGGGTGCCGATGGGGGTGATATTGTAGTTCTTCACCAGGACATCCAGGATGTTCGGGGTGACGAAAGCCGGTAGTGACGGCCCCAGATGAATATCCTTGATCCCCAGGTGGAGGAGGCTGAGCAGAACGGCCACCGCCTTTTGTTCATACCAGGAGATGATCATGGACAGGGGCAGGCTGTTGACATCTGTGTCAAATGCCTTGGCCAGGGCCCCGGCGATCAGGATGGCTGAGTGAGCATCGTTGCACTGGCCCACATCCAGAAGTCTGGGAATACCGTTGATGTCGCCCAGCTGCTTCTTGAAGAATTTGAACTTGCCGCAGGCCAGGGTCAGAACCAGGCTGTTGTCCGGAGTTTTTTCCACGAATTCAGTGTAGTAGTTCCGGGACTTTTTCACGCCGTCGCAGCCGCCCACCAGGAAGAAATGACCGATGGAACCGTCTTTGACACCGGCGATGATTTTGTCCGCAACACCCAGAACCGTGTCATGGCCGAATCCCACAAGTACTTCCATATCCGCCTTGTCTTCGGTGTATCCGGGCAGGGCAAGGGCCTGGTCGATCAGCGGCTGCAGGTTGTTCTTGTTCACATGGGTGACCCCGGGCCAGCCCACGGTGCCGGTGGTGAAGATGTTCTTCTTGTAAGTCACCTTGGGTTTCTGGATGCAGTTGGAGGTCATCAGGATGGCGCCCGGGAATTTATCGAACTCCTTCCGCTGGTTCTGCCATGCTGTGCCGTAATGGCCGTAGAAATGGGGGAAGCGTTCCTTCAGGTTGGGATAGCCGTGGCAGGGCAGCATCTCACCGTGGGTGTATACGTAAATGCCTTTGCCTTCACTTGCCTTGAGTACGGCTTCCAGGTCGATGAGATCGTGGCCGGAAACCAGAATGGCTTTGCCTTTCTTGGCGCCCAGGGGAACTTTGGTGGGCACGGGTTTGCCGTAAGCTTCGGTGTTACCCAGGCTCAGCAGTTCCATGGCTCTCAGGTTCTTTTCACCGCATTCCAGGACCAGGCCCAGCAGTTCGTTGGCGCCTAAACTTTTATCTTCCAGTGCAGCCAGTCCGCGATGGACGTATTCGTAGTTGCCTTCGTCTTCTTTACCGTGTTCGGCGGCGTGGTCTGTGTAAGCGGCCATACCCTTGATGCCGAAGAGCAGGAGGTGCTGGAGAGACCGGATATCCGGATCCACGTCAGGATCGGAGAAAAGACCGTACTGCCTGCCCTGGGAAACCATACCGTCCAGAGAGGGTTTGAGTTTCAGGGTAACACTGTCCGAGGTGGTGGGAACGCTGCCGCCGGCGGCTTTTACCTTTTTAATCATTTCATTTCTGCGGGCAACACTTTCCTGGAGGAGATCTTCGAAGCGATACGGGTCGAATTCCACGTTGGTCAGGGTGGAAAACATGGCCATACAGGTGAAACGGTTTGTTTCCAGATCTGAGATACCGGCTTTTCTGCCTTCAACCGCGGCAATGGAAAGGCCTTTAAGCGTGTGCACCAGAAGATCCTGGAGTGCGGCCACTTCCGGGGTTTTGCCGCAGACACCGATCCGGGTACACCCCCGGCCGCCCATGGTCTGTTCGCATTGGTAGCAGAACATCTTCTGCTTTTTCGCTTTTTTAGCAAAGGCCTCGCCGGAACCTAAGATGCTGGGAAGCAGGGCACTGCCGGTAACTGCCAGGGTGCTTTTTTTCAGGAAATTACGCCGGGTGATATCTTTTTTCTTCATGGTGTCTCCTTGGGTTTGGGTGTGTAAGTGCTACGTTGTGGGACATCATAAGCTGAATGTGAACCGCTCATCCTTGATCTGGATCAAGTCCCGGAAAATTTATTCACCAGTAATTATATTCAAGGGGACCTTTATTATTGATCCTGTCCCTTGACCCAGACCCATTTCCGGGGTAGAGAGGTGCCATGGATGCTGCATTGGAAATCAGCCGGGAGACCGGGCTGGATAAAAATAAGGTAGAGGCGGTGGTATCACTCCTGAATGAAGGGGCCACCATCTGGTTTATTGCCAGGTACAGAAAAGAGAAAACCGGCTCCCTGGACGAGGTGGCCATTTCAGATATCCGGGACCGGCTGGAAACCCTGAAGGCCCTGTCGGACCGGAAGAAATCCATTCTGAAATCCCTCACCGAGCGGGAATTGCTGACGGATGATCTATCTGCCGCCATTGAAAAGACCCGGTACCTCACCGAACTGGAAGACCTCTACGAAGGATACCGTCCCAAACGGCAGACCCGGGCCACCAAGGCCATGGAAAAAGGCCTGGCCCCCCTGGCCGAGTTCATTCGTTCCCAGACAAAGGCACCGCTGCAGCCCGAAGTCAAAAAATTTATTTTCACGGATAAGGACGTGCCGGATGCGGCATCTGCCCTGGCCGGCGCACGGGATATTATTGCCGAGCAACTTAGCCAGGATCCGGAGATCCGGGCGGCGGTACGCGACCTGTTTACCCGGACGGCCCAGATCCGGTCCAAAGTGAAGAAGAAAAAAGAGGAGGAGGGTGCCAAGTTCAGGGATTACTTCGACTGGTCCGAACCGGCTTTCAAAGCCCCCTCTCACCGGATATTGGCCATGTTCCGGGGACAGGCAGAAGGCGTACTCACCGTCCATGTCCTCCCGGACGAAGACCAGGCCCTGAAGCTGATGGGCAGGTTCTGTATGCGTCATCCTTCCAAAACCTCACCCGATACCCGGGAGGAAATGCTGGCTGCCCTGAAGGACGGTTACAAGCGGTTGCTCTCCAAATCCATGGAAACCGACAGCATGGCCCGCCTGAAAGAAGAGGCGGACCGCCTTGCCATAGAGGTTTTTGCTAAAAATTTGAAGGAACTGCTGCTTGCCCCGCCCATGGGAGAAAAAGAGGTGATGGCTGTGGATCCGGGGTTCAGGACGGGGTGCAAAGTTGCCTGTCTGAATGCCCAGGGACGCCTGCTTCACCATGATTTGATATACCTGCACCAGCCGGACAAGGCCAGGTCTGTACTTTCAAAATTGATTTCCAAATATAAAATCCGTGCGGTGGCTGTGGGGAACGGCACCGCCGGCCGGGAAACCGAAAGCCTGGTCCGGGAAGTGATTGCCGGCATGCCCGATAAGGGCAGCATTGATGTGGTGATGACGGACGAAGCCGGCGCCTCTGTATACTCGGCCTCGGACTGCGCCCGGGAGGAGTTCCCGGATCATGACATCACAGTGAGGGGGGCGGTTTCCATCGGCCGCCGGCTCATGGACCCCCTGGCCGAGCTGGTGAAAATAGACCCCAAATCCATCGGTGTAGGGCAGTATCAGCATGACGTGGATCAGCCCCGTTTGCGCAGCAGCCTGGACGATGTGGTGAAGAGCTGTGTAAACCAGGTCGGTGTGGAGGTTAACACTGCGTCAAAGGAATTGCTGGCACAGGTATCCGGCATGAACGCCACCATTGCCGCCAACCTGGTGGCCTTCCGCAACGAAAACGGCCCCTTCACCGGCCGCAGGCAATTGTTGAAAGTGCCCCGCTTGGGCCCCAAAGCCTTTGAACAGTCCGCTGGTTTTTTAAGAATCAAAAACGCGAAAAACCCTCTGGATAACTCCGCCATCCATCCGGAATCCTACGATGTGGTTACGGCCATTGCCCGGGACCGGGGCTGGGATCTTAACACCGTGGTGGGCAAGAAGGATATGGTACAGGGTGTGGATCTTACCGCATACGTTACCCCGGACCGCGGCCTGCCCACCCTGAAGGATATCCTGAACGAACTGGCCAGCCCCGGCCGCGACCCCAGGCAGCCTTTCCAGGCCTTCTCCTTTGACGATACGGTTCAGGAGATCACGGACCTGGTGCCCGGCATGACCCTGCCGGGTATCGTCACCAACGTGACGGCCTTCGGTGCCTTCGTGGATGTGGGTGTCCACCAGGACGGTCTGGTCCATATCAGCCAACTGGCGGACCGTTTCGTGAAAGATCCCAACGAGGTGGTCCGGGTCCGGCAGCAGGTGCGGGTCCGGATACTTGAGGTGGATACGGGGCGAAAACGGATTTCATTGTCCATGAAAAAGAAAAGATGACCCGGAGATCTGTGTAATTCTGATAAAACCAACCTTGATTATGCAAAAAAAGTTACAATCTTATGTTTTGTAAGCATTGCCTTCCATTGTAATTCTATTCTCTGAAAATTAGTCTCTTCACCTTCTCAGGGCTGACTGTTGTATCAGTCCGTTATTGTGGTGATGCTTGTAAAGATCAACAACCTCATGGAGGATGAGATGAATCTGTTCAAAAACATGAAATTGGGAATGAAACTCACCGTCTATTTTTTGATCGTGGGAATACTGCCTCTGGGCGTTCTGGGGGGGCTTTTTATCAGCCAGTCGGGGAGTGCCTTGTCTGAAAAGGCGTTTAACCAACTCATCACGGTGCGGGAAATTAAGAAGTTTCAGATCGAATCCTTCTTTGACGAGCGGCTGGGTGATATCCGGGTGCTGGCCGGCAACCCTTTTACGCTGGAGGCGGTGAAAACCCTGGATAAAGCCTTTAGGGACTCCGGCGGTACGGCATCCGGGAAGTTCACAGGGAAGACAAAAGAGGTATACGATGCCCCTGACGCCTATCGGAAGATCCACGACCAATACTTTCCGGTATTCAAGCAATATATGGAGGAATACGGATACTACGATATCTTTTTGATGGGACCCAAGCACGGGGATACCTATTTTACCGTCACCAAAGAGGCGGACTTCGGCCAGCGGGCCTCTGCCATTGATTCCTCCCTGAAAGATGTGTGGCAGCGGGCCGCCCACTCCGGTACGATCTCTGTTTCAGATACCCGGCCTTATGGGCCCTCCGCCAATGCACCGGCCCTTTTTGTGGCGGCTCCGGTGAGGGAGAACGCAACCATCGTAGGGGTATTGGCATTTCAACTCTCCATTGACGCCATCAACCGGATCATGACCGAACGCAGCGGCATGGGGGAAACCGGAGAATCCTACCTGGTGGGGCCGGACCTGCTCATGCGGTCCGACTCCTACCTTGATCCGGAGAACCATACCGTGACGGCTTCCTTTGCCAACCCGGAAACGGGACGGGTGGATACGGAGGCTGCAAATGCCGCCATAAAAGGAGAATCCGGGAAACGGATTATCATTGATTATAACGGCAACCCGGTATTGTCCGCCTACACATCTGTGGCCGTGGGTGATACCACATGGGGACTTCTGGCGGAGATTGATGAAGCCGAAGCCTTTGCCGCCATTCAAACATTGAAATGGGAAACATTTGCCATTGCCCTGGTCGCCGCCCTGCTGATCGCAGGGGCCGCTCTGATCATCAGCCGTTCCATTGCATCACCCGTGGTGCATGGGGTGGAGATGGCCAGACAGATGGCCAGGGGAGATCTCACCAGGACACTGGATATCCAACGGCAGGACGAGATCGGCGCATTGGCACAGGCCCTGAACGAAATGTCCCGGGATCTGGGACAAATGGTATCGGATATCGTCTCTGGCACCCGGACCCTGACCACATCATCCAGCCAGCTTTCGACTGTATCGGACCAGATATCAAAGAGCACCGGCGAGGCGGCAGACAGGTCCACCAATGTCTCAGCTGCAGCCGAAGAGATGACGTCCAGCATGTCCAGTGTTGCCGCAGCTACGGAACAGGCTACGGCCAACATCCAGATGATTGTTGCGGCGGCAGAGGAAATGACCACCACCATAAGCGAAATCGCCGGCAATACGGCACGGGGCAGTGAGACCACGGCCCTGGCGGTGCAGCAGGCAGAGGAAGTCTCTACAAAGGTGGATGAACTGGGGCGTGCTGCGGAGGAAATTTCCCAGGTCACAGCCACCATTTCCGATATTTCGGAGCAGACCAATCTTCTGGCGTTGAACGCCACCATTGAAGCGGCCAGGGCCGGAGATGCCGGTAAGGGATTCGCCGTG
The DNA here is from genome assembly GCA_022361315.1 of Desulfobacterales bacterium. Next base: position 4,216 of record JAKSBB010000083.1, on the reverse strand, counting down.
GTTGCAGGTGAAATCAAAGATCTGGCCGGACAGACGGCGCAGGCCACAGAAGAAATTTCAGGCAGGATTGCGGCAATTCAGGCCACCACCCAGGACTCTGTTGCGGCCATCGGAAAGATAGTGGCGGTGATTGATGAGATCAACACCATTGTTACGGCCGTGGCCACCGCCATTGAAGAGCAGTCCGCCACAACCCAGGAGATTTCCAGCAATGTGGGGCAGGCGGCGCTGGGGCTGGAGGAAGTGAACCAGAACGTCAACCAGACGTCATCGGTGGCCGGAGAGGTGTCAAAGGACATTGCCAGGGTCAGCCTGGCTGCGGCTGATGTTAACACGGGCAGCAGTGAAGTGATTTCCAGTGCCGGAGATTTGGCACAATTGGCGGAAAGCCTCAGTGCCATGGCCGGGAAGTTTAAGATAAACGGCCGGGCCTGACCTGTTCTCGGTCCGGCCCGGATTTCAGTTTATACTTGTGATTGCTGAAAGGCTTATTGGAAAGAGCCGCCGCCAGGCGGCGGTCCCTTCGGGGCTTCGTCTTCGGTGAGGTAACCGTCGTTGTTCCGGTCAAACCGGGAGAAATGGCTGGGGGGACCGTCAAACTCTGATTTTGAGACCCTGTTATCCCCGTCCCTGTCCAGACGGCTTACATAGCCGGGCCTGCCGCCGCCCTGTGATGGTATGGTGAACTGGCTGGCATTGCCGGTGGTGTGTCCCGATCCAAAGGAATTTGAACCGCGCCGGCCAACTCCTTTCCGATTTCCCATCTGGCCCATACCCATGGAACCGGTGGAAACGGGTTCGTACCCTTTATCGATACGAATTCTGCGCGGGTAGCTGTTCCTGTCCACAGCCGCAGTTTGCAGGGCCGTGGTCACATTACCGCCCCTGACCAGGCGCACCATGTTTTTAACCCGTCTGGCATCCCCCTGGGGGCCGCGGCCGATCTGAGATCTGCCCTGTTTGGGATCACTTCGCTGGGCGCCGGCACCGTGGACATCCATCACCTGGCCGTGCATTTGTCCCATGGCCCGTCCGAAACAGACCGTCACCGCCGAGTCACCCGGTCTGGGGCCGTCGTTGAGTGAGGTGCCGGTCCAGTAATGGGCAAAATCCCGCTGGTTGGCTTCATTGGTAATGGCAGTGGCAGAAAAGACCGGATTGATGGCGGCTGAATCTGTGGTATCCGGGGAACGGGTGTAATCCAGGATATACTGAAGCTCCTTGGCATTGGGAAGCCGCCAGTCCGAATGGCCGCCGACGGTGGCGGATTCTGCGTAGGCCAGGGCATCCTGCCAGGTCATGGTGGTACCGGAGTCGGCCTGCATCCAGGTCAGGCCGGTGGCCCGGTCGGTTACGGTGCCGTTGCCGTTGTCCCGGAACTGGTTATATCCGTATGCCTTACCCCGGACAAACCGCACGTAGAATTTTTTTCCGCCCCTGGGGCCCCGGTTGCCGTATCCGTAGCCTTTGATCCGGCCATCGGCAAAGTTGACGCCGAACAGGGTGGGGTTGCCCTTCATGGTGGTATGGACATAGGTGGTGGATGACAGCCACTGGGCGTCTATATAGCGTTCCCCATTGTTTGTATTTCCGTATTTGAAGTTGAAATAGTCCGTGTTTATGTATGGAATGGCTGTGGTAATTACGGACCCTGAGCTGCCCGGACGCATCATCCCGGTATTTCCCGAGAAGTTCATCAGGGAGTAGAGTTCCTTGATGTTGGGCACACGCCAGTCTGAGTGGCCACCGAGGGTCATGCGTTTTGCCATGGTTTTGGCCTCATCCAGCGAGACTTTCCGGGCGTCCACGGCCTGGGACCACATGAGACCTGTGACAAGGTCGGTGACCGTACCGTCACCGTTGTCCCGGTAGGCCATGGGTGTTGCGGCATAGTTGGCATCCTGACCGAAAAACCGCCGACCTTCTCCCGGGCATGTCATGGTGCCGTAGTTGTTGAAACAGGCGGTCTGACCCGTATCCGTCATGGGGGTGGGAACGCCTGCGGCTACAGTTGATACGGAAAAACTGCTCAAGAGAAGTACACTGAAAAGGGCAGCCGCTGTCTGTAGCCGAATGGTTCCGCAGGCTAAAGTACGTATGGGGTTCATGATATCCTCCGATTGGGGAAAATTTATATCTGTGCCCAATATACAGAACAAATATGGAGATACCGTGGAGACAAACGGTAGAATCCTGGGTGTTTTTATCTCTGGGTTCGGGACTAAACCGGTGCCTCCTCTTCCTGCTTCGGCGGTGAGAGATGGGTATCCTCATCAGATGCTGCCGAGGTGATGTAGGTCTGGGCGATATGGGCGGAGTAAAGCACGATTTGCTTCATGAGATCCATGAGTTCCAAGTGGATCTCATGGGTTTCAACGGCATTTTCATTTTTCAGGATGATTCGCTCCAGGTGCCGGGCCCGGTAAACCGATTCCAGGTCCAGGTATTTGCGTTCCCCTTTCATGATCTTCAGGGCGAGCTCCGCATTGGGTTCGTTCAGTCCGGCCTGGAGAAGGCGCACCTGTTTGCGCACCTTACCGTGGTAGATCAGCAGTTCTTCCTTACCCTCCAGGGAAAAATCATAGTTCACCTGTTTTTTCTTGGCGATCAGGGGCATCATATTTCTGTGGATGGTGTCACCGATGGCTTCCATGTCCTTGACGATGGACATCATACCGAAAACCTCCTTTGCCTGGGCCGCTGTGATGTTACCCTGTGCGATCCGGGTGAGATAGCGGATCAGTTCTTTCTGGAGAAAATCGATTTTTTCCTCCCGGAGATCCAGGCCCTGCATCGGGGTCAGCCTGGGGTGATAGGTATCATACCGGGGGATTTCCCGGAGCAGCATCTGCCGCTCTTCCCGGCTCATCTCCGTGGTGGCGATATGGCGTTCATCGGACAGGAAGGGAATGATCACCGCGTCCAGCATTCGTCCCAGCAGTTTGGCCATCCGTGCCATTTCCGCCCGGGCCAGATCAATGGCCAGGGAAGGGGTTTCCAACACCGCTTTTTCAATATACATGGTTTTGATGGCCTTGGAGGAATCCGCTTCACGGTCAGGATAAATCCTGTAAATAAGCTTTGCAAACAACGGGGTAAAGGGGAGAAATACCAACCCCAGGGTAACGTTTAGAAGGGTGTGGGCATTGGCAAGATTCCGCGCCGTACCCGTGCCGAAGTGGGCGCCCAACTGGATTACAAGCTCGGAAAATGTGGGAATCCAGAAGATAAACAGTCCGATCCCAGCAATTTTAAACAGCACATGGGCCAGGGCAACACGCCTGGCTTCTCTGGATGCGCCGATGCCTGCCAGCACGGCGGTCACACAGGTCCCGATGTTTGCACCGAAGATCACGGGTATTCCGGCCACCAGGGTAATCAACCCCTCCTGGGCCAGAACGATCAGCACCCCGGTGGTGGCACTGCTGCTCTGTACCAGTGCCGTGAATACTGCCCCCACGGCGATGCCGGCCAGGGGATGTTCCATATTCTGCATTAGGGTGATAAATGGCGGATAGCTGCGCAGGGGATTCATGGCATCGCTCATCAGCTTCATACCGAAAAACAGAATACCGAATCCCAGGATGATATCCCCCACCGACCGTATTTTCCCTGTTTTGCCCACGGTTTTCACCAGAAATCCCGCGGCCAGCATCAGCAGGGCGTAATCGGTCAGCTTGAAGGCCACCATTTGGGCCGTCACCGTGGTGCCGATGTCCGCCCCGAGAATGACCCCAAGAGACTGGGCCAGGGTCAGCAGGCCGGCCTGGACGAAACTCACCAGCATGACGGTGGTGGCGGAAGAAGACTGAATCACCATGGTGACAAATGCCCCAACCACCAGGGCCACCACCCGGTTCTGGGTCAGGGATGTCAGGATGGACCGCATCTTGTTCCCTGCGGTCCGCTTCATCCCCGAACTCATCTTGTCCATCCCGTATAGGAAGAGCGCCAGTCCGCCGGCCATTTCAAAGCTGAGCATCATCCAGTCGATGTTCACCGTCTCGGTGGCCTCTCCGGCCCGGACGGAGGCAATCAAAGGTGTCAGACAAATCAGAAATAACAACATCAACGCCGAAGCCGGAAGTTTCATGGGGGGTACCTGTATCAGTTAAAGGTGGCCTGTTATTTGATCCTGAACCTTAATATACCGTGGATGGCATTCCTCAACCAGAATATTTTTTTTCAATGCTTTTTTCCCTTACCCTTATTGGGT